>PUNR01000192.1 GCA_003551805.1 Loktanella sp. | reverse complement strand
CAATGGCCCCATCGAGAACAGCAGGAACCGCAGCAGGAAATCCACACCTTTGACACCGCGTTCGATCACGCGGCTCAGCCCGCCTGTCTTGCGGGTGATGTGATAGCGCAGCGACAAACGGTGGATATGGGTAAAGGTTTCCAAGGCAAGCTGGCGCAGCGCACGCTGGCCGACGCGGGTAAAAATCACATCGCGCAATTGCTGGAAACCGACGTTCATCAGCCGCGCAAAGCCATAAGCCAGCGTCAGCCCGACCGCCCCAAGCCCCAGCACAGTGGCCGCATCCGCACCATCGGGGGCCAGCGCATCAACCGCCTGTTTATACAGGATCGGCGTGCCGACCGCGATCACCTTTGCCAAAAGCAGCACCAGCATCGCCCAGATGACACGGCGTTTGACCCAGCCCTGGCCGTCCGGCCAAAGATAGGGCAACACGCGTTTGATCACGCTCCAGCCTTGCACGCGGGCATTGGTCAGATTGGCATCGGAATGTGTGGTAGGGCGCATAAATCTCTCCGGACAACGCCTCTTACTAGGAGCATGTCCGCCGGTTGACCAGTGCTAGGGTGTCACTGGGCGATCTCGGGGATGCGAAAGATCTGGCCGGGGTAAATCAGGTCAGGGTCGCGGATCAGGTCGCTATTAGCCTCGAACACCTGCACATAGAAAATCCCGCTGCCCAGTGTTTCCTCGGCAATCGCCCATAAGGTGGACCCGGGCTGCACGGTGCGGACCGCAACCTCGAACCCGTCCTGCGCTGTGTCTTCGGCCATTGCGGCGGCAACGCTGGCCGCCTCTTCACGCCGGAACGGGGTTTCCAGCCGCGACACAACAGCGCCGCTGGCATCCACCTCGTCGATGCGCAGGGTGTAATTGCCGGTATCGACATCGGGCAGATCAATGCGCCAATCGCGGCCTTCGGTCACGTCAGCGGTGGAAACAGCCTGATCGTCCAGATAAATCTGCACCTCGCCGGTGCCGGTCGCACGTCCGGCCAGTTGCAACGTGCCTTCAGGGTCATAGGTGATCGCATCCAGCACGACATTGGGGTTGGGCAGTTCTGGCGCACCCTGCACCACCCGCAGACCGTCCGCATCCGCCTGCACCACCACCGGCGGGCTGGCGGGTGTGGTGTCAAGCACCGCAGGTTCTGCAACCGGCTCATCGCCCTCGGCCATGATGGCGGGCTGGACTTCAGCCACAGCTTCGGCCACAGCGACAGGTGCTGCGATCGGGGCCACCAGATAGCTGCCCTGCGACGGCAACGCGGCACCGTCGGGGTCGGCCCGCAGCGACAGGCGGCGGGGCTGGTCGGAAGGCCCTGCATCGGTCAGGATCACGAAACTGCCGCTGGCATCGGCCATCGCGGTCGCAATCACCTCGTCTGCAAGGATCAATTCCACCACCTGCCCCGGTGCCGCACGGCCTGCGACAACCATGCCGCCATCTATATCCAGACGGAACGTGTCAAACGTGGGTGGCGTGGCTTCTGCGACCTCGGGCGCGACGACAGGTTCCGGCTCGACAGCTTGTTCTGGCGCTGGCTCTGCCACTGCAATTTCTGGCACTGCAACTTCTGGCATGGTTTCGGGGGCGCTATCGCTGCGCGGCCAGAGGTAAATCACCAACGCCCCAAGCACGACGGCAGCCAAAGCGCCGAACGCCCAAGCTTTGGTCTGTAATCCCTTGTCCTCGTTCACGTCATCGTTCCTCGCGCGGATGGTTGAGCCAATGTAGCAACCCCGCTATGACCACGTCAAAGCGAAGCTGCAACAAAGGGTTACAAATGTCCGATTTTCCACGCTCAGTGTGTGTTTATTGCGGCTCTCGTGATGGAATCAGCCCGGTCTTTGCGCAGGCTGCAACCGAGACGGGCAAGATGCTGGCGCGCAACGGCTGGCGGCTGGTCTATGGCGCGGGCGATGTCGGGCTGATGGGGCGTGTCGCGCAAGCGGTGCAACAGGCCGGCGGGCGCACTTTTGGCGTGATTCCAACCCATCTGATGGCGCTAGAGGTCGGCAAGCGTGATCTGGACAGTTTTGTCGTGACCGAAACGATGCATGAACGCAAAAAGGTGATGTTCATGAATGCCGATGCCGTGGTGGTGCTGCCCGGTGGCGCAGGCAGTCTGGACGAATTTTTCGAGGCTTTGACATGGCGCCAACTGGGTCTGCATGCCAAACCCATCGTGTTGCTTAATATTGACGGTTTCTGGGACCCCCTGCTGGCGCTGATGCGCCACGTCGTGGCCCAAGGGTTCGCGGGTGATGATATCCTTGCCTTCGTCAGCGTGGCAGATGACGTGGACGCGCTGGAACAAGTGCTGGCAAAGGCGCTATAGCGCGCGCATCAACTCGGCATAGCGGTGCAGCGATATATTGGACCCGCAGGCGATAATGCCGACATGCCGGCCCTCCAGATCGGCCCGCAATGGCCCCAAAATGGCAGCAAGCGATGCAGCACAGGCCGGTTCCGCAGTGATCCGCAGTGTCGACTGGTAAATCTCCATCGCGCGCAGCATCTCGGCGTCTTCAATCCGCACAATCCGGTCGACATATTCCTGCGCAAGCCCGAAGGAATAAGGCATCGCCAACGGTGACCCCAGACTGTCGGCAATCGTGGCGACCCTCTCCAGCGTCACCGGCACGCCCTGTTGCAGCGATTGGAACATGCTGTCCGCGCCAAAAGGTTCCACCCCGATCACCTGCGCATCAGGGCGCAAACGCTTGATCGCACAGGCCATACCGCTGATTAGCCCACCACCACCGATAGGCACAATAAACGTATTTATATCAGGTGCTTGCAAGGCATATTCCAACCCGCAAGTCGCCGCCCCCAGCGTCATATGCGGCGCCTCGAACGGATGCATCAGGGTCCGGCCCTTGGCGGCCGCATCATTCATCGCGGCAAAGGCCGCCGCCATATCATCATAAAGTGCCACCTGCGCCCCCAGCGCCTCGCATCCGGCAATGCGTGCAGGGTCAACGGCGCGCGGCATGCAGATCAGCGCGTCAACGCCCGCTGCCTGCGCCGCCCAAGCGACCGCCAACGCGTGATTGCCGCCACTGGCAGCCACAACGCCCGCCGCCCGCTGCGCCGCATCCAGCCCCGTCACCCCCAGATAAGCGCCGCGCGCCTTGAACGACCCCGCCTGCTGGAACAATTCCAGCTTTAGCGTCACACTGGCGCAATCAGGTAAAACCCCGTCCCACCGCGTTGATGCCAGCGGCAGGATGGGAGTCTCGATCACCGCCCCGCGCAAGGCATCAGCCGCCGCACGGATCGCCGCCAGATCAGGACCAGTCATGAATACCCCCAAAGAAAAAACCCGCGAGACATGTCCCACGGGTTCTTCAGTTTGTCCATTCTCGCGCGGAAATTACATCCGGCTGGCGACGTTTTCCCAATTCACAAGGTTATCAAGGAAATTGGTCAGATAGGCAGGCCGCTTGTTGCGGAAATCGATGTAATAGGAATGTTCCCACACATCGCAGCCCAACAAGGCCGTCTGGCCGAAACACAACGGGTTCACGCCGTTTTCGGTCTTGGTAATCGCCAGCGATCCGTCGGAATTCTTCACCAGCCACGCCCAGCCGGACCCGAATTGTCCTGCACCGGCTTCGCTGAATTTGGACTTGAAGTCATCGACCGACCCAAAGCTTTCCACAAGCGCCTTTTCCAACTCGGACGGCATCTTGCTGACATCGGGCGACATCATTTCCCAAAACTGGTTATGATTCCACAACTGGCTGATATTGTTGAAAATGCCGTTCTGCGCCACGGCGGATTTATCATAGGTGCCGACAATGATTTCTTCCAGCGACTTGCCGGCCCATTCGGTGCCTTCGATCGCCTTGTTGCCATTGGTCACATAGGCGTTATGGTGAATATCGTGGTGAAATTCCAGCGTCTCGGCTGACATGCCTTTGGCAGCAAGCGCGTCATGGGCATAGGGCAGATCAGGAAGGGAAAATGACATGTGTTCGTCCTCTTTGTTAATCAAATGGCTCCTCCCTTAGGTGGCCCTCACCCGCGCAGAGGTCAAGGGCAAGCCACCATTCTTGCCCATCGTCCGAGTATAAATATCCCCGCCGGAGGCATAAAAGTTCTTCGGCGCACCCCATCTGGAAAACCCATGCCCCGATCCCGCACCGCCGCCACTTTTTCACCTCCGGTGATGGAGGCGCGGCGCTGGCTTGACGGTGTGACCCATCCCGCTGACCGCCCCCTGATCAACGTCAGTCAGGCCGCCCCGGTCGACGCGCCCCCGCAAGCCCTGCGCGAGGCTGTCGCCAACATCGTCATGCACGACACCGAAGCGCATCTTTACGGCCCTGTTCTGGGCCTGCCCGCCCTGCGCGCAGAAATCGCACAGCAATGGACCGCTGCCTATGGCGGCACCGTCAACGCCAATCAAGTCGGCGTCACCTCTGGCTGCAATCAGGCATTTGCCGCGGCCATTGCCGCGCTCTGCGGTGAAGGGGACGAGGTCATTCTGCCGATCCCCTACTATTTCAACCACCGCATGTGGCTTGATATGTCGGGTGTCGCGACCGTGCCGCTGGCCTGCGGCGCCGATATGGTTCCCGATGCAGCAAAGGCCGCCAAGCTGATCACGCCGCACACCCGCGCCATCGTACTTGTCAGCCCGAACAACCCCTGCGGCGTGGAATATCCCGCAACCACCCTGCGCGCTTTTATGGACCTTGCCCGCGCGCATGGCATTGCGCTGATCGTCGATGAAACCTACCGCGATTTCGACAGCCGGACAGGTGCGCCGCATGATCTGTTCAGTGATCCCGCATGGGATGACACGCTGATCCAGCTTTATTCCTTTTCCAAGGCCTACCGGCTGACCGGACACCGCGTTGGCGCGATCCTGACCAACCCCGCCCGCATGGCCGAGATTGAAAAGTTCCTCGATACTGTCGCGATCTGCCCCAACCAGATCGGCCAGCGGGCCGCACTTTGGGGGATGCAGAACCTTGGCCAATGGCTGGCGGGCGAACGGGCCGAGATCCTTGATCGCCGTGCCGCGATCAACGACCATTTCGCGCCGCTTGCAGCGCTGGGTTGGAAACTGCTGGGCGTCGGTGCCTATTTTGCCTATCTTGAACATCCTTTCGCCATATCATCCGCCGATCTGGCACAGCGGTTGGTGGCTGACGCGGGCATCCTTTTGTTGCCGGGGACCATGTTCATGCCCGATGACAACACCGACGGGACACGCCAGTTGCGCGTAGCCTTTGCCAATATTGACCGCGCGGGCATCGGCACGCTGTTTGACAGGCTCGCAAAGGTGCATGTCTAACCCTTGCACCCAAGCACGCAGCCCCCTATTCATGCGCGACAATTCAGGGCGGAGCGGCAGCAAATGGCACAAAAGAAAAAATCCCGTATCGGTGCATGGATCATCGTCGGTGTGATCCTTGTCGGGCTTGCCGGTTTTGGCACTGGCGGTCTGTCGGGCAATATCCGCAGTCTGGGCAAGGTCGGCGACAAGGACGTCACAGTCGCGGCCTACCAGCGCGCGCTTGATGAACAGATCCGCGCCCTGTCTGCCCAGTTCGGATCGCAGATTTCGTTCCAGCAGGCGCAGGCTTTCGGGATTGACCGGCAGGCGCTCAGCCAAGTGATCCTGACCCGCACGCTCGACAACGAAGCCGCCCGCATGGGTATTTCTGCGGGTGACACGGCTGTTTTCGACCGCATCCGCGCAATTCAGGCGTTTCAGGGCGGCGGCGGTTTCAACCGTGATACATACCGTCTTGTGCTGCAACAGATGGGCCAAAGCGAATCCCAGTTCGAGGCTGAAATCCGCGAAGACCTTGCCCGCACCCTGTTGCAGGCCGCTGTCGTCAGTGGCGTGCCCGGCCCCGCAGCACCTGCCGAAACCTTGGTACGTTATGTCGGTGAGGCCCGTGATGTGACCCTTGCCCGTGTCACAGCAGATATGCTGACCGCACCCGTGCCGGGGGCGACCGATGCAGATATCGACGCTTATTATGACGAAAATGCCGATCAGTTCATGCTGCCCGAAGCGCGTGAAATCACTTATGTCTGGATGACCCCCACAATGATTGTCGACCGGATGGAGGTGACCGATCTGGCCATCGCCAGCTTGTACGACCAACGCATTGCCGAATTTGTCCAGCCCGAACGCCGCCTTGTCGAACGGCTGAACTTCAGCGATCCGGCCAATGCGCAGGATGCATTCGACCGTGTGACCGAAAATGACGTGTCCTTTGACGCGCTGGTCACCGAACGCGGGCTGACGCTGGCCGATATCGACCTTGGCGATGTGGGCCGCGACGAACTGCCCTCTGACACAGCCGATGCCGTGTTCGACGCCGCACCCGGCGCGGTGGTAGGCCCGTTCCCGACAACGCTTGGCGCGGCGCTTTACCGCGTGAACGCAGTGCTGGGCGCGCAAGAGGTCACGCTGGAAGAAGCCAGCGAAGACCTGCGCGCCGAACTGGCGACAGAGGCCGCGCGCGAAGCGATCAATCAGGAATTCGACCGCATCACAGACCTGATGGCCGGTGGTGCGCCCTTGGAACAGTTGGCAGAACAGACCGATCTGGAACTGGGCCGCATCAGCTGGACCCCGGACATGACCGACGATATCGCCGCCTACGAGACATTCCGCGAAGCAGCGCAGGCCGCGACGCCCGGCGGGTTTTCGCGGCTTGAAGTTTTGTCCGACGGCGGCGTTTTCGCGCTGCGACTGGACGAAGTGACGCCGGCGCAAGTGCCCCCGCTGGACGATATCCGCGATCAGGTTGCCGCGGCGTGGCAATTGCAGGCCCAGCAGGATGCGATCGTGGCGCGTGCGAATGAAATCGCCGCCGGTCTGACCGCAGAGGCCGATCTGGAAAGCTTTGGCCTGACCCCGCGACAGGAAACCGGCCTGACCCGCCGCAGCTTTGTCGAGGCGACACCCGAAGGCTTTAGTCAGGTCATTTTCGATCTGGACCTGAACGAGGCCCGCGTTGTCGATGCCGGTGATTCCGCGCTGATCGTCCGGCTGGACCGCATTGCCGATGCCGACCCGCAAGCCACCGATCAGGCGGCACAACGCGCGGCGATTGCGGATTCGCTGTCTGCCGGTATCGCGCAGGACCTGTTCGAGGCTTACGCCGCGACAGTGCAGCAAAACACCCGCGTCAATATTAATCAGGGCACGGTCGATTCCGTGAACGCCCAGCTGCAATAGGTGCGCCATGGCTTTACTGCCCGATTACGACAGCTTCGCCCGCCGCTATGACGCGGGCGAAAACCAGATCGTCTACACCCGCATCGCCGCCGATCTGGACACGCCGGTATCGCTGATGCTGAAACTGACCGAGGCGGGCAGCAACGCCTTTATCCTTGAAAGTGTTACTGGCGGTGAAATCCGCGGGCGGTATTCGATCATCGGCATGAACCCCGATCTAATCTGGGATTGTCGCGGCACCACGTCACGCATCAACCGGTCCGCCCGTTTCGACATGGACGCTTGGGACGATATGCCCGGCGATCCGCTGACCGCGCTGCGCGATATCATCGCCGAATCGCGGATTGACCTGCCTGCCGACCTGCCCGCCGCCTCTGCCGGATTATTCGGTTATCTGGGCTACGACATGATCCGGCTGGTCGAACACCTGCCTGACGTGAACCCCGACCCTTTGGGCCTGCCTGATGCGATCATGCTGCGCCCGTCGGTCGTGGCGGTGCTGGACGGCGTCAAAGGCGACGTGATTCTGGTTGCCCCCGCCTATGTCCGGTCGGGTCTGTCCGCCAAAGCCGCCTATGCGCAGGCCGCCGAACGGGTGATGGACGCGCAGCGCGCGCTGGACCGGTCCCTGCCCCAGCACAGCCGTGCCTTGGCTGATCCTGCGGATGTGGCCCCGCCGCAATCGAATTTCACCCACGACGGCTATTTGCAGGCGGTGGAAAAGGCCAAGGACTACATCCGCGCGGGCGATATCTTTCAGGTCGTCCCGTCACAACGCTGGACGCAGGAATTCCGCGAGCCTCCGTTTGCGCTTTACCGGTCGCTGCGCCGCACCAACCCGTCGCCGTTCATGTTCTTTTTCAACTTCGGCGGCTTTCAGGTGATCGGGGCCAGCCCTGAAATCCTTGTCCGCGTATTTGGCAAAGAGGTTACACTCCGCCCCATCGCAGGCACAAGGCCGCGCGGCGCCACCCCCGCCCAAGACGACGCGAACGAGGCGGATCTGCTGGCCGATCAGAAAGAACTGGCCGAACATCTGATGCTGTTGGATCTGGGCCGCAATGATACCGGCAAGGTCAGCAAAATCGGCACTGTGCGCCCGACCGAGCAATTTATCGTCGAACGCTATAGCCATGTGATGCATATCGTGTCCAACGTCGTAGGCGAACTGGCCGACGATCAGGACGCGCTGTCAGCATTTTTTGCTGGCATGCCCGCAGGCACCGTATCCGGCGCGCCCAAGGTCCGCGCCATGCAGATCATCGACGAGCTGGAGCCCGAAAAGCGCGGCGTTTACGGCGGTGGCTGCGGTTATTTCAGTGCCAACGGCGATATGGATATGTGCATCGCGCTGCGCACAGCCGTGTTGCAGGATGAAAAGCTATATATTCAGGCCGGTGGCGGCGTTGTCTATGACAGCGACCCCGAGGCGGAATATCAGGAAACCGTCCATAAATCCAACGCGATCCGCAAAGCGGCTGCCGATGCGCGGATGTTTCAGGGCGGCGGCAATTCATCCGCCAACTGATCCAGCAGGATCGCCGACACCGGTGCCAGCGCCAGTTGTGACGGATCACTGCGGTTCGCCCAAGCGCGGATCGCATCCACCGTTTCAGGTGTGACACGCCCCAGCAGGACCGCCTGACCGTTCTGGCGCGCGCGCAGGGCAGCCTGTTGCAGGCCGCGTTCGACCGCAGGCTGGGTATCGGCACCATCATCCAGTGCGCGTTCGATGCTGGCCACTGGCACGCCGGCTTGTTCGGCAATCCGCACAGCCCCGCCCAAGCCCCGCTGGATGGTCACAAAACCGCGCCCGTCAGTGACAATGCGCTGCATGATCTGGCCTGCGATGGCCGTGCTTGACGCCTCTGGTCCGGTGCCGTCGGAAAAGATGGCAATCGCCTGCGGCACAAGGTCAAAAGCAGCAGACAGCGTTGTTTCCACATCAGATGGCTGTGCACCTGCGGGCAGGTCGGCTTGTAACACCACCTCGATGCCTGCGGCGCGGTAGGCCTGCATCCGCGCGGTGACATCGCCTGCCCCCGCATTCAGCACGACGCTTGGCAGAAACGGCAGATCGCGCAGCAGCGCGGGCGCATCGGCCAATTGCGGATCATCCATCAGGACAACCGCCAGTTTCGGCAGATCGGCGGCGTAATCGACATCAGCGGCAAAGCGGACAAGCGGCGTCAGATCGGCCAGATCGGGCGCGCTGGCATCGGGCTCTGGCGTGTCGGTCGTGGGCCGGTTGATGCGCACAGCGGGTGCGGCGGGCTCTGGTTCGGGCTCTGGTTCCGGCAGGACGGCGACAGGAGCGTCGGGTGTATCGAGCAGTTCGTCGATCAGCGCGTCCAGCGCCAATTCCGGCGCAGGTGCGGGCACATCAGGGGCTGGTGCTGCCTGTGGCACAGCGGGCGGCACCAGTCGGGCCTGCGGCATGGCAGGCGGCGATGCGGGCGGCGCGGGCGCAGGCGTCGTGTCAGGTTCTGCCACAGGCGCGGGCGGGTTAGGTGCCACCTCTGCCTCTGCCACTGGTTCGGGCACGACGACGGGCGCGGGTGTTGCGGTTTGTGGTGGCACCGGCTGTTCGGTCACAAGCGAGGCCACGACCAACCCGCCGCCGCCAAGCAAAAGCCCCCAGATTGCGCCTTTCAGAAATGATTGCACTTGCCCTTGTCCTTGTTGCTGTCGCGCCTGTGCCCTTCGGCCCTTGACGCTGGCCTGCCAGTCGGCCCATGTATGGCCCCACTTATACCGCCAGCTTGCCGCGCGGCGGTAGCCCCCTTTTTCCACCCTGACGGGACAAACCATGCTGCTATTGATCGATAATTACGACAGCTTCACCTATAACCTTGTCCATTATCTGGGCGAGCTTGGGGCAGATGTCGTCGTGCGCCGCAATGACGCACTGGATGTGCAGCAGGCGATGGCGATGAAACCGTCCGCCATCGTGCTGTCGCCCGGCCCTTGCGATCCGGCGCAGGCGGGGATTTGTCTGCCTTTGGTTCATGCGGCCGCCGAAACCGGCATGCCGCTGCTGGGTGTGTGCCTTGGCCATCAGGCAATTGGTGAGGCGTTCGGCGGCAATGTCGTGCGCTGCCATGAAATCGTGCATGGCAAGATGGGCCAGATGCGGCACAAGGGTCAGGGCCTGTTCGCCGGTCTGCCCAGCCCGTTTGACGCCACGCGCTATCATTCGCTGGTCGTGGACCGCGCCACCCTGCCCGATTGTCTGGAGATTACCGCCGATCTGCAAGACGGCACGATCATGGGCCTGCAGCACAAGACCCTGCCGATCCACGGCGTGCAATTCCACCCCGAAAGCATCCGGTCCGAACATGGCCATGCCTTGCTGCGCAATTTTCTGGATATCGCAAAGGTGCCCGCATGAGCGATGCCATGAAACCGCTGATCTATGCCGCATCCGAAGGGCCGCTGTCGCGTGCCCAAGCAGAGGAAGCGTTCGGCTATCTTTTCGCAGGCGAGGCGACATCTGCCCAGATCGGCGGCCTGCTGATGGCGCTGCGCGCGCGGGGCGAGGCTGTGTCCGAATACGCCGCCGCCGCCGCCGTGATGCGCGCGCATTGCGTCCCCGTCAAAGCCCCCGAAGGTGCCATGGATATCGTCGGCACCGGCGGTGACGGCAAACACACGCTGAATATTTCCACCGCGACCGCCTTTGTGGTGGCGGGTGCCGGTGTGCCTGTGGCCAAGCACGGCAACCGCAACCTGTCGTCGAAATCCGGCACAGCGGATGTGCAATCCGCGCTTGGCATCAATGTCAACGTCACCCCCGATGTCGT
>PUNR01000329.1 GCA_003551805.1 Loktanella sp. | reverse complement strand
TGGCGGGTCATCGGGGATAGGAACGACGGCCATTCAGCTTGCCCACGCCTTTGGTGCACGTGTCTTCACAACTGCCGGATCTGATGAAAAATGCGCGGCCTGCGTTAGTCTGGGTGCGGAAAGCGCGTTCAATTACCGAGACACCGATTTTGTTGCAAAAGTGAAAGAGTTGGGTGGCGTTGATCTGATCCTTGATATGGTCGGTGGCCCTTATATACAGCGTAATCTGAGTGCCTTGGCAGATGATGGCCGATTGGTCCAGATTGCATTTCTGCAAGGCCCGAAGGTAGAACTGAACCTTGTCCAGATGATGACGCGGCGTCTGACGATCACCGGATCGACGTTGCGGCCGCAGTCTGATCTGGCCAAGGCGCGGATTGCGCAGCAATTGCGCGCACAAGTCTGGCCATTGATCGCCGCAAGCAAGGTTGCGCCGGTGATGGATCAGGAATTTTCGCTGGCTGATGCGGCAGCGGCCCATGCGCGGATGGAAAGCAGCGCGCATATCGGGAAAATCGTGCTGAAGGTGGCTTAGCCGCTAAGGTATTCCGCCCGGTCACTGACGGGGCGGATAGGCTTTGTAAACGCTCAGGTTCCAGCCGAACAGCAGGCTGCCGGCGCGCAGTGTGAATGTGACGCCCGCGCAGATCAGCAGCGCCAATGCCGTCGGCAGATCAAAGGCCAGTGCCAGCAGTGCGGCGATCCCGCCCGCCAAGGCGCAGGTGACGTAAAGTTCGCCCTGTTTCAGGACCAGCGGTACTTCGTTGCAGACGACATCGCGCATCAGCCCGCCAAAACAGCCTGTCGTGATCCCCATGATGATGACGATGCCGAAAGGTTGTTCCAGCGCCAGCGCCACAGCAACGCCAGCGGGCACAGCGACGGCAAGCGCGCAGGCATCCAGCCACAGGATTGTGCGATACCGGCTTTCCAACAGATGCGCGGTCCAGAACACAAGGATCGCAGCCGTGGCAGCGACCAGAATATAGGTCGGGTCCGCCACCCAGAACACTGAATCGCGGTTCAGGATCACATCGCGTATCGTGCCGCCGCCCACGGCGGTCAGGCTGGCGATGAACACAAACCCCACAATATCAAGCTGCGCACGGCTCGCGACCAGCGCGCCGGTCAGCGCAAAGACAAAGACCGCCGCATAATCAAGGACCATCATCAAAGTCATGGTTTGAACGGTGCCATGCCTGCGCGGGCCAGTTCATCCGCGCGTTCGTTTTCGGGGTGCCCTGCGTGGCCTTTGACCCATTCCCAGCGGACTTTGTGCTGGCCGACTGCGGTATCAAGCCTGCGCCACAGGTCTTCGTTCTTGACGGGTTTGTTGGCTGCGGTCTTCCAGCCGCGCTTTTTCCAGCCGTGAATCCAGCTGGTGATCCCGTCTTTGACATATGCGCTGTCGGTCACGATGGTGATTTCGGTCGCGCGGCCCAGAGTTTCCAGCGCAGATATCGCAGCCAGCAGTTCCATGCGGTTGTTCGTCGTCAATGCCTCGCCGCCTTTCAGGCTGCGTTCCTTGATGACGGCATCGCCGTTGCGCGCGATCAGCAAGGCACCCCAGCCACCCGGCCCCGGATTCCCGGAACAGGCCCCGTCGGTATAAGCGTAAAGATCGGCCATCACAGCACCACAGGCAGAAACGACAGCACCACAAGCGCCGTCAGCAGCCCGCGCAGATGCATCCACCATTTCGGCGCAAGACCCATCTGCCAGAAATGCCAATCCAGTAACAACAGGCCCACAAAGCCCACGATCAGGTTCACCGCTGCTGCTGTCGGTCCGCCCCCTGTCATGAAGAAAACCCAAAGCGCAGGGATCACCGACAGAATGTAGCTGGCTGTGGCGACGCGCCCTGTTGCCTTGGTGGCAAAGCCCCAAAGTACGCCGGACATGAACGACAGGATCACCGCACCATAGAATAGCTGCACGTAAGGTCCGACAAAGCGCGGGCCGATGTTTGTCACACCCCATTGCCCCAGTTCAGGGCGCAGGACGGTCAACGCGCCCCAGAAAAACGGGATCAGCCCGGCGAGGCCCAGCAGCAATGCGGAACGGGGGATGGCTTGCATAGGATCAGGCCAGTTCGCGCAGGACGCGCGGCACCTTGAATTCGACGTTTTCCTTGGCGGTTTCCACCATTTCGACCGTAACGTCATAGCGGTCGCGGAACGCGTCGATCACTTCGTTGATCAGCACTTCGGGGGCAGATGCGCCTGCGGTGATGCCCATGGATGCGATCCCGTCCAGCGCACGCCAGTCGATATCGGTCGCCCGTTGCACCAGCTGGCTATAGGCACAGCCCGCACGCGCACCGACTTCGACCAGTCGTTTGGAGTTGGATGAATTAGGCGCACCGACCACCAGCATGGCGTCACATTTGGGGGCCATTGCCTTGACCGCTTCCTGACGGTTGGTGGTGGCGTAGCAGATGTCTTCTTTATGCGGACCAATGATCGCGGGGAAACGCGCCTGCAAGGCGGCAACGATATCGGCGGTGTCATCGACCGACAGGGTGGTCTGCGTAACAAAGGCAAGCCGCGCGGGATCGCGGACCTGCACGGTCGCCACATCTTCTACGGTTTCGACCAGCAGCACCTCGCCCTCGGGCAATTGCCCCATCGTGCCGATGGTTTCGGGGTGGCCTTCGTGGCCGATCATGATCATTTGCAACCCGTTATCGGCATGGCGCTGTGCCTCGATATGCACTTTGCTGACCAGCGGGCAGGTGGCGTCGACATAGATCATCTCGCGCTTTGCCGCTGCCGCTGGCACGGCTTTGGGCACGCCATGGGCGGAAAAAATCACCGGGCGGTCGTCGGGACAATCATCCAGTTCTTCGACAAACACCGCCCCTTGATCGCGCAGCGCGTCGACGACGAATTTGTTATGCACGATTTCATGACGGACATAGACGGGCGCGCCCCATTTCTGGATCGCCATTTCGACGATCTTGATCGCGCGGTCCACGCCAGCGCAAAATCCGCGCGGGGCGGCCAGATATAGGGTAAGGGGCGGCTTGGTCATCGCATTCTCCTGCATAGGGCAGAGGTAATGCGCAACGACGCGCGGGTCCAGCCCTTGTGGTGCCGCTATCCGCGGTTTGGTGCGGTCAGACGCCAGAACCTGATCGGCAGTGCCACGGCGATCACGCTTGTCCCGATGCCATAACCGACCCAGACACCCAATGGCCCGAAACCTGCCCAGAACCCCAGTGCAGCAGCCAATGGCAAGGCAAACAGCCAATAGCATGCCAGCGTGAACCGTGTGGGCCAGACAAAATCCATGATCCCCCGCAGCGCGCCAAGCCCGGTGGATTGCGCCCCGTCGATCACCTGAATAAGGGCGACGATAATGAACATCGCTGTGGCAAGCGCGATCACCTCTGGGTCATCTGACAACATGCTGGCCAGCCAACCGCCCGACAGGATCAGTGCGATGGTGACTGCACCCATCCAGAACGTGACCACGCCCAGCGCTGCCACTGCGATAGGCCGCAGACGTGCGGGGTTTTCGGCACCGCTGGCTTGCCCGATGCGGATTGTGACGGCAGCGGCAAGGCCAAGCGGCAGCATGTAAAGCACACCACCCACAGCCTGCACGATCTGGTTGGCAGCAAGCGCAGTCGCGCCAAAAATGCCGAGCATGATGCCGACCAGCGCATAGGCAGCGCCTTCACCGGTATAGCCGATGGCCAAAGGGATGCCGCCCAGCGTCAGGTGCCGCCGCAGCGCCTTGTTTCCTGCCGGTCGCAGCAGTCCTTTGCGCCACAGCCAGATGAAAGCGACCAGCAGGGCCAGCGCCTCGGATGCGATGCTGGCCAGACCGGCACCCACAAGGCCAAAACCGGACCAGTCACCGATCCCCCAGATAAAGATGTAATTCATTGGCACATTCACCACGACACCGACAAAAGCAAAGCCGGCGGCGGTCCATGGCCGGTCCATCGCGTTCAGGACTTGGGAAATCACCATCAGCACCGCCAGCGGCACCAGCAATGCAGTCATCGCCACCCAATAGGGCGTCAGGATCGCCAGCACATTGGCGGGCTGGTTCAGCAACGGCAGGGCGAACAACGCGAGCAGCATCAGGCCAGCGCAGAACAGCCCCGCGATAACAGCCAGCCGCAGCCCGGCCCAAAGCGCCTCTGCCACACCTTTGGCGTCGCCTGCACCGTGGCGCTGTGCTGCCTCTACCCCCGTGGCCGAGACAAATCCGTAGATCGCAGAATAAAAGATAATCAGCGTTGCCGTGGTCAGCGATGCAGCGGCCAGCGGCAAGGTGCCCAAGGGCGAGATCATCACCGTGTCCACCACACCGATCAATGTCGATGCCCCAAGCCCTGCCACAATCGGAAACGCGAGTTTCAGAAGCGGCGCAATTTCGGCGCGGATGGTCGGGACGGGACGGATGATCGTGGACATATTGCACTCGGGGGTCAAGAAACATACATTGCGTATGTAAGTGATCTAGAAACATACGAGGTGTATGTCAATGACCGAGCCCGCCACCCGCCGTAGCCGCGAACAGATGCGTGCCGAAACCAAGGCGCAACTGGTCAACGCCGCGCGCCGCGCCTTTGCTGCAGACGGCTATGCCGCGTCGGCGATGGATGCGATCTGTGCGGATGCAGGTGTGACGCGCGGCGCGCTTTACCACCATTTTGGCGGCAAGGAAGGATTGTTAGAGGCTGTCATCCATCAAATTGACGCCGAAATTGCAGAGCGTCTGGATGCCGAGGAAAAGCGCCACGCCGACCCTTGGGACGGGTTCCGCGCTTGTTGCCTGCTGTGGCTTGAACAGGCACGCGACCCTGAAATTCAGCGGGTGTATCTGCGTGATGCGTCATCAGTGCTGGGTCAAAAGATGCGCGAGCTGGATCAGCAGACGTGGATTGTCGACTTGCGCGATGTACTTGCTGCCCTGATGCAGGGCGGGCGGATCAGGCACGCCGATCCAGAGGCCATGGCACAACTGATCAACGGTGCCCTGGTAGATGCCGCATTGTGGATTGCCGCGTCGCCGGATCAGGACGGGGCGCTTGACCGCGCGTTGGGGGCGGCGAACATCCTGTTTGACGGGCTGGAACGTGACGCCCCAGCCAGTCGATAACTATTATACGTCGACGTCCTCGACCGCATCAGGGCGCGGGTCGCGGGTGGGCCTACCGATAACGTCGCGTAATTCGTAAAGCTCGATGAAATTATCGGCCTGACGGCGCAGTTCATCGGCAATCATTGGCGGCTGGCTGCGAATCGTGGAAACCACCGACACCCGCACGCCTTTGCGCTGCAACGCTTCGATCAGGGGACGAAAGTCGCCGTCACCCGAAAAGATCACGGCATGGTCCAGAAAGGGCGCCAGTTCCATCGCATCGACGGCCAGTTCGATGTCCATGTTGCCCTTGACCTTGCGGCGGCCCATGCTGTCGGTGAATTCCTTGGCCGGCTTTGTGACCATGGAATAGCCGTTATAATGCAGCCAATCGACAAGAGGGCGGATCGGCGAATATTCGTCGTTTTCTAACAAAGCTGTGTAATAAAATGCCCGCACAAGCTTGCCGCGCCGCATAAATTCCTGCCGCAACAGTTTGTAGTCGATGTCAAAACCCAGCGACCTTGCAGCCGCGTACAGGTTTGAACCATCAATGAAGAGCGCAAGGCGCTCGTCCCGGTAAAACATAAAAGCCCTTTCGACGATAATTCCTGATCCATTTGTGATATGTTTGGTGCCTTGATCAAGTAGCGCAGGCGTATATAGTTATATCCTTATGTGACAAGGGGCATAGCGCTGCATCATGGGCCAGATCGTGCTTATTGCGGCCGGAAGCAATCAAAACTCGGTTTGGGGTGATCTTAAGTCTACTTTGTCGGCAGCCATCCGCCAGTTGGCACCGCTGGCTTTGGGCGAAGTCCAGTGCAGCCCGTTTTACGCGACAGACGCTTTCCCCGCCGGCGCAGGGCCGGATTTTGTCAACGCTGCCGCAGCTTTTGAAACGCAGCAATCCGCCGCCGATATTCTGGTGGCGCTTCACCGGATCGAAGCGGCAGCCGGGCGCAGCCGCGCTGTCAGATGGGGGCAGCGCACGCTAGACCTTGATCTTGTTGCTGTCGGGGATCAGGTGGCACCTGACGTTTCGACCCATGATCACTGGCGCAATTTGTCATTTGATGCGCAGACCAGCATCGCCCCAGATCAGCTGATCCTGCCGCATCCGCGATTGCAGGACCGCAGCTTCGTGCTGGTACCGCTGGCAGACATCGCACCTGACTGGCGGCATCCGCTACTGGGTCTGACGGTGACGCAGATGCGTGACCTTTTGTCGGCAGAAGACAGGGCAAGTGTCAGGCGGATTGAACATGACGTGTTGAAGGGCTGAAAATACAGGGCTCCGATGCCTGCCGGCCCTTGTCAATCCCTTTTGAAAGCTCTAGGGATGCGGCTTCCGAAGCTTCCTGTCCGGAGAAATGTCATGGCCCGCGTTACCGTCGAAGATTGTGTTGATAAAGTCCCAAACCGGTTTGAGCTGGTGATGCTTGCCGCACATCGTGCGCGCGAAATCGCCGCCGGTGCGCCGATCACCGTTGCCCGCGACAACGACAAGAACCCTGTCGTTTCACTGCGCGAGATCGCGGAAGAAACCCAGTTGGCCGATGATCTGCGTGAACGCATGATCGAAGCTAACCAGACCCAGATCGAAGTCGATGAACCCGAAGAGGACAGCATGTCCCTGCTCATGGGTGGCGAGGCTGACCGCCCTGCAGACGACGATATGTCTGAAGAAAAACTGCTGCGTGCGCTGATGGAAGCGCAGGGTCAGCGCTAAGGCCGGCTTATAGCCAGCCAACAATGGGCGCGAAACCAGATGACGAACGCTGATAGTCTGATCTCTCTGGTTCGCGCCTATAACCCGAAAACCAATCAGGCCTTGCTGCGCGATGCCTTCGCTTTTGGTGCCCAGATGCACGAAGGGCAATTTCGTCATTCGGGCGAACCATATTTCACCCATCCCGTTGCCGTAGCGCATATCCTTGCCTTGCAGCAGATGGATGATGCGACGCTGGTCACCGCCCTGCTGCACGACACGATCGAGGATACCAAGGCGTCCTTTTCCATCGTCGAAAACCGATTCGGCCGCGAGATTGCCGAACTGGTCGATGGCGTGACCAAGCTGACCAATCTGCAGCTGACATCGACCCAGACCAAACAGGCCGAAAATTTCCGCAAATTGTTCATGGCGACCAGCCGTGATTTGCGCGTGACCTTGGTGAAGCTGGCCGACCGTCTGCATAATATGCGCACGATTAAATCCATGCGCCCCGACAAGCAGGCCCAGAAAGCCCGCGAAACAATGGAAATTTTCGCCCCCCTTGCTGGCCGCATGGGTATGCAATGGATGCGCGAAGAACTGGAAGATCTGTCCTTTCGCGTTCTGAACCCCGAGGCGCGCAATTCCATCATCCGCCGTTTCATCACCTTGCAGCGCGAAACCGGCGACGTGGTGCAGAAAATCACCGCCGATATGCGGGTCGAACTGGAAAAGTCCAACATCCTTGCGGATGTCGTGGGGCGCGCCAAAAAACCCTATTCGATCTGGCGCAAGATGCAGGAAAAGGATCAGGGGTTCAGCCGCCTGTCCGACATCTACGGATTTCGCGTGATCGTCGCGACCGAGGCTGACTGCTACCGCGTGTTAGGCACGATCCACCAGCGCTGGCGTGCTGTGCCGGGGCGGTTCAAGGATTACATCAGCCAGCCGAAATCCAACGGCTACCGGTCGATCCACACCACCGTGTCAGGCCGCGACGGCAAGCGGGTAGAGGTGCAGATCCGTACACGCGAAATGCACGAAGTTGCCGAAACCGGCGTTGCGGCGCACTGGTCCTACAAGAACGGCGAACGCGTCGAAAACCGCTTTGCAGTGGACCCTGTGCGCTGGATCGCATCGCTGACCGACCGTCTGGATGACGACCAGAACCACGAAGAATTCCTCGAAGCCGTCAAGCTCGAGATGTATCAGGATCAGGTGTTTTGCTTCACCCCCAAGGGCGAGGTGATCAAGCTGCCGCGCGGGGCGACACCGATTGATTTCGCTTATGCGATCCATACGCGGATCGGGTCCGCCTGTGTCGGGGCCAAGGTGGACGGTCTACGCGTGCCTTTGTGGACGCGCCTGAAGAACGGCCAATCGGTCGAGATTATTACAGCCGAAGGCCAGACACCGCAGGCAACATGGATTGACATTGCCGTGACTGGCCGCGCCAAGACGGCGATCCGCCGGTCCTTGCGCGAAGAAGACCGTGGGCGCTATGTCCGGTTGGGCCGTGAACTAGCACGCGTGGCGTTTGAAAACGTGCGCAAGCGGTCAACTGAAAAGGCGCTGCGCACGGCTGCCAAGGCCCTGGCGATCGATTCTGTCGATGAATTGCTCGCCCGTTTGGGAAGCGCGGAACTGACCGGCAGCGAAGTCGTGCGCGCGATCTATCCCGAACTCGCCCAAACCAATGGTGAAGAGGTCGATCAGGGCCGCGCCGTTGTCGGCCTCGCGCCCGATCAGGTCCATAAACGTGGGGCGTGTTGCCAGCCAGTACCGGGCGAGCGGATTTTGGGCATCAGTTTTCGCGGGCAAGGCGTGACCGTTCACGCCATCGACTGCGCCGCCTTGGTGGATTACGAAGAACAGCCCGAACGCTGGATCGACCTGCAATGGCAGGAAGGCACCCATGCCGCCGTCAATACCGTAACCTTTGACGCGACGATTGCGAATGACACCGGCGTATTGGGGCGCATTTGCACATTGATCGGCGAACAGAACGCCAATATCTCTGACCTGAAGTTCATTGACCGCAAGCCCGACTATTTCCGCCTGTTGATCGACGTCGATCTGCGCGATGCTGAACACATGCACCGCGTGATGACGGCGCTTGAGGCGGAAAGTAACGTGTCGTCCATCGTGCGATATCGTGATCCGGGGCTTGCGGGGTCAATGCGTGGCTGAAAGGTCAGAAGGGAAGTCGGGTTTTGGTATTCAAGCGCAGGGATAGGCGGCCGATCTGGAAGATCGCGCTGGATTTTCTATACCCGCGCGGCGGCTGGGCGCGTGCGTTCGGCTATGTCAAACACCGCTTGCGGCGGTTGCCGGATACACCTGAAAAAATCTCGCGCGGGATTGCGGCGGGAGTTTTTACATCATTCACCCCGTTTTACGGACTGCACTTTGTGATTGCGGTACTGCTGGCGCGGATGATGCGCGGCAATATGCTGGCGGCCATTCTGGGGACATTCTTTGGCAATCCGTTGACCTATGTGCCGATTGGCGTGGCCGCCTTGGGCAGCGGGTATTGGATACTGGGGCGGCCATTTAACGCGGCCCTGTTCGGATTTGGCCGCAATGTCAGTGAAAACTACTGCACACTTGGTTGCCAGTTCCAGAATGCGTTTTATGACATCTGGCACAATTTCGTAGCCACCTTCACGGCTGAAACCGCCGATTGGACCGGCCTGATCGCGTTTTACCACGAAGTGTTCGTGCCCTATCTGATTGGTGGCATTGCCCCCGGTATCATCAGTGCTGCGGTATGTTACTATCTGTTTGTGCCGATCATTGCGGCCTATCAAAAACGGCGGCGCAAGCTGTTGCAGGCCAAGCTTGAGCAGCTAAATAAGAAGTAACCGGCGCCGGATGTGGCCGGAAAGGGGATCATGATGACCAAGACCAAGCTGCGACTGGGTGTGAACATCGACCATGTGGCAACAATCCGCAACGCGCGCGGTGGTAATGTGCCCGATCCGGTGCGTGCCGCGCTTTTGGCTGTGGAGGCCGGTGCCGACGGGATCACCGCGCATCTGCGCGAAGACCGGCGGCATATCATCGACAGCGATATTGACCGGCTGATGGATGCTTTGACCGTTCCGCTGAATTTTGAAATGGCCGCGACTGCGGAAATGCAGGCGATTGCGCTGCGTCATATGCCGCATGCCGTATGCATCGTGCCCGAAAAACGCGAAGAACGCACGACTGAAGGCGGTTTGGAAGTTGCCGGACAGGAAAGCGATCTTGCCGCTTATATCGCCCCTTTGCGCGATGCCGGCTCCCGCGTGTCGCTGTTCATCGCGGCAGATGAGGCGCAGATCAGGTCCGCCCACCGGATCGGCGCGCCTGTGATCGAATTGCACTCTGGCGCTTATGCAGATGCATGGGCCGCGGGTGACTGGTCAACGCGCGATGACGAATTGCACAAGATTACCGAAATGACCGCTTTTGCCAGCGATTTGGGACTTGAGGTCCATGTCGGCCACGGCCTGACATATGAATGTGTCACGCCGATTGCGGCGCTGCCACAAGTGGCAGAACTGAACATCGGGCATTTCCTGATCGGCGAATCTGTATTTCTGGGCCTCGGTCCGGCCATTGCCGAAATGCGCCGCCTGATGGACGCAGCCCGCGCATGACACCGACCCCAGCCGAATGCGCCGCGATGCGCGATGTGACCGATCACGCCTGCCACCTGCACGATCAGGGCAAGGATATCGTGTTTACCGCCGCCGTCCTGTGGGACGGCAAGGTGATCGCCACGGCCCGCAACGAGGTAGGCGATACCGACGACATCAGCCGCCACGCCGAGATTGTGGCCATCGCCGCCGCCGCCAAAGCACTGGGCAAGCGTGATCTGCACGGTGCCACACTGCTTGCATCCTGCCAACCATGCGAAATGTGCCTTGCTGCGATGCGCTGGGCAAATATTGACCGCGTGATCTTTGCCGCGCAGCAGGCGCATACGGATACCGCCTTTTTCCGTTTTCCCGCATTGAAGATCACCGATTTTCACACCGCATGCGACGGTGCCTTTGACTGGCATGGTGGATTGGATGAAGATCGTGTCGCCCATATCTATGCGCCGGGGGCAGCGGGATGATTCTTGGCATCGGCACCGACCTTGCCAATATCGACCGGATCGCCGGCACGCTGGAAAGGTTCGGTGACAGGTTTCGTAACCGTGTCTTTACCCCCACCGAACAGGCAAAAGCCGAGGCGCGCCATGACTCCCCCGGCACCT
>PUNR01000227.1 GCA_003551805.1 Loktanella sp. | reverse complement strand
GCCGGTACCCGCGATGCAGGTCCAGAAAAGCGCGGGCGAGGGCGGGGGCATTTGCCGATACCAGCCGCAGATCGGCCAAAGCAGGGGCAGGGCCGGTAAACACCGGATCGGCGAGCGCTTCGCGCAGGTCGCTGACCAGACGCGCTTCGTCGCCTGATTGCAGTTCGGTCACGTCGAAACCGAATTCCTGCGCCAGCCCCAGCACCACGGCCGTAGACACTGGCCGGTTGTTGTTTTCCATCTGGTTGAGATAGGGCAGCGATACGCCCAGCTTTTCTGCGAAGCCTTTTTGCGTCATCGCCAGACGGCTGCGCAATTCGCGCAGTTTGGCGCCAGCGTAAAGTTTCTGAACAGCCATGGCGCACCTTTGCAAATTAGCTAACGCAGCTTAGCTATTGCAAAGCCCGCGTCAAGCGATCTGCTTTTCGCGCCAGACCACAAAGACCACGGACAGGAAGGCCAGCACCGACGTGACCAGCATGATCAGCTGTAACGGCAGCGTGCCGGATTCCACTGTCAGGATGGACCCTGCGAATTGCGACAAGGCAGCGCCGCCGCCAATCATGATCGCGCCACCCAGTCCGCTGGCCGTGCCCGCCAGATGCGGCCTGACCGAGATTGACCCCGCCATCACATTGGGCAGCGTCAGCCCGTTGCCGAGCCCCAGAAACGTGCAGAAGCCGAAAAATATGAGCGGATGGATCACCCCCGCCAGCGTCAGCAGAACCGAAATACCCAGCCCGACAATGGTGATCCCCGTTCCGATCAGCGCCATCCGGTTGATCCCCAACCGGACCGAGAACCGCCCTGAAAGGAAGTTACCCAACGCATAACCAATGGCTGGCGCGCCAAGGGCGACGCCGTTCCAGACCGGTGACAGCCCAAAGATTGTCGTGCCGACAAAGGATGCACCCCCCAGCAGCGCGAAAAACGCTCCCGATCCGAAAGCAGCACACATCACATAGCCCCAGAACCGCGGCGATTGCAGCAGTTCGGGATAGGATTTCACCTGCGCGCGAAAGCCCATGCCGCCTTTGGCCAAAGTCTCGCCCAGATCGTATTGGCACAGCGCCAATGTGCCGATCCCGGCCAGCACGAGGAAAACAAACGTCGCCTGCCAGCCAAAGGCTTGTTCCAGTGCGCCGCCGATCATCGGCCCGACCATCGGCACCAGCGCCATGCCCATCGTCACATAGCCGATCATCGACGCTGCCTGCGCATCGGGGACGATATCGCGCACGATGGCGCGGCCCAGTACCATGCAGGTCGCCACGGCAGCTTGGAGGATGCGGAAGAAAAGGAACGCCTCGATCGTGGTGGAAAATAGCGCACCGATGGTGGCGAGAATGAAAATGACCAATGATCCCATCACGATAGGCCGCCGCCCGAACCTGTCGGACAAAGGCCCAACGAAGATCTGCAAGATCGCGGTGGCCGCCAGATAGCCGGACAGGGACACCTGCATGATCGCGTAATCGGTGTTGAAATAATCGGTCATAGCCGCCAGTGAGGGCAGAAAAATCGACATATTCAGCGCCGAAATCCCCGTGATCAGGATCAGCGTCATGATATGTGGCGGGGTGGTCCGGTCCATGAACCGGGTGATCGGATGCGTTGTCATCGCAAATAATTAGGCCCGGCCTGCAGGGAAGTCCATGATCATGACGGCTGAGTGGGTTGTGCATAAATGAACCATGGGCTGGCAGGGTGGGGGCGGTTATGACGTCAATTGCGCGTGGTTTCTCGGCGCTAAAGCAAAATTTGCAAATTTGCAAAAATATCAATCTGCAAACCACATGCTTTGCAAATATCCTGAATCTTGCTTCTCTTGTTGCGTGAACCTGTTATCACCGTGTCAAAATCCGGGGGGCATCTATGGATATTCTGCAAGAACTCGAAGACCGGCGTGTTGCGGCACGGTTGGGGGGTGGTGAAAAACGTATTGCGGCCCAGCATGCCAAAGGCAAACTGACCGCGCGCGAGCGGATTGATCTGCTGCTGGACGAAGGGTCGTTTGAAGAATTCGACATGTTCGTCGCGCACCGCTGTACCGATTTCGGGATGGATCAGGACCGGCCGGCAGGGGACGGTGTCGTCACCGGTTGGGGCACGATCAACGGGCGGTTGGTTTATGTGTTTTCGCAGGACTTTACTGTCATGGGCGGGTCGGTGTCGGAAACCCATGGCAAGAAGATCTGCAAGATTATGGATCTTGCGATGCAGAATGGCGCACCCGTGATCGGGATGAACGATTCCGGTGGTGCGCGCATTCAGGAAGGTGTCGCCAGCCTTGCCGCCTATGGCGAGGTGTTCCAGCGCAATGTCACCGCATCCGGTGTCGTGCCGCAGATTAGTCTGATTATGGGGCCTTGTGCGGGTGGTGCTGTGTACAGCCCCGCGATGACCGACTTTATCTTTATGGTAAAGGATTCCAGCTATATGTTCGTGACCGGCCCTGATGTGGCCAAGACCGTCACCAACGAAATCGTCACGGCCGAGGAATTGGGCGGTGCCACCACCCATACGCGCAAATCATCTGTCGCTGATGGTGCGTTCGAGAATGATGTCGAGGCGTTGGCCGAAATCCGGCGCTTGTTCGATTTTCTGCCGCTGAGTAACCGTGAAAAAGCGCCCGTGCGTCCGTTCTTTGACGATGTAAACCGGATCGAGGAAAGCCTTGATACGCTGGTGCCTGCTAATCCCAACTCTCCCTATGATATGAAAGAGTTGATCCTGAAAATCGCCGACGAGGGCGATTTTTACGAAATTCAGGCGGAATTTGCGAAAAACATCCTGACCGGGTTTATCCGTCTGGAAGGGTCCACCGTGGGTGTCGTGGCCAATCAGCCGATGGTGCTGGCGGGGTGTCTGGATATCGATAGCAGCCGCAAGGCCGCGCGATTCGTGCGGTTTTGTGATGCGTTCGAAATTCCCGTCCTGACCTTGGTCGATGTTCCGGGGTTTCTGCCGGGCACCAGTCAGGAATATGGCGGTGTGATTAAACATGGTGCCAAACTGCTTTACGCCTATGCCGAAGCGACTGTGCCCAAGGTAACGGTCATCACGCGCAAAGCCTATGGCGGGGCCTATGTTGTGATGGCGTCGAAACACCTGCAGGCGGATTTCAACTATGCCTGGCCCACGTCGGAAATTGCTGTGATGGGTGCCAAGGGTGCGACGGAAATCATCCACCGTGGCAAATCCGCCGAAGAAATTGCAGATCGCACCAAGGAATACGAGGCCCGTTTTGCCAATCCTTTCGTCGCCGCCGAAAAAGGCTTTATTGACGAAGTGATCATGCCCCATTCCACACGCAAGCGCGTGTGCCGGGCCTTTGCATCGCTGCGGGCGAAAAAGGCCCAGATGCCTTGGAAAAAACACGACAACATTCCTCTGTGATACGAAAGTCAGATTGATGGCACTGCCATATATGGACAAACACCGCGGCTTTCCGGGCCGCTTGCCGGGGACGGATTTTCAATTCGTCCTGCGCCGCGCGAACAAGGACGGGGCGACGCCCCTGACGATCCGCGTGCGCTATCCCGACCGCCGCCCTGCCGACAAACGCGCAGATGCCGGTTTCATGCAGGCCCTGTGGGAGGCGTTTGGCGAAGAACCTTTCGTGCGCGGCAATCTGGATGCAGGCAGGCTGAGCTGGCTTTTTGGCCGTGAAGTCATCCCCGCAGAAGACCCGTTCGATCCTGCCAGCTATGAGGCGATGTTGCGTATTGATGTCAAAGTCGCGCGGCAAAGCTTTCCAGATATTCCGGGACTGTCAGACTGATGGGCCACAATATCTTGCGTCTGATGGGCGGAAAACCGACTGTTATTGGATATCATGGGAAAACGGCTATTGAGTTAAGGGGCATTAGCGTCGATTCTGGCGCTACCTTCGAAAAACTAAAAACAGGAAGAACATCATGTATATCAAATCCGTTATCTTTGCTGCTGTCGCAGCTTTTGGCCTTTCCGCTTGTCTGGAAAGCGACACAGAGCGTGCAGTCGCTGGCGCAGGCGCCGGTCTGGTCGCGTCTGAAGTGCTGGGCACTGACCGTGCTGGCACAATGCTTGCCGGTGCAGCCGCTGGCGTGTTCTGTGACGACGTCGGCGTTTGCCGTCCAGCCACACGGTAATTTCTGCGCGCCTGCGGGCGCGTCAGGTCTTTATCATCGCCGTCGGGGGAATACCCCGGCGGCGTTTTTGCGTTTTTGGGGGGAAAAGTGATGTTCAAGAAAATTCTGATCGCCAACCGTGGCGAAATCGCCTGCCGCGTCATCAAAACCGCCCGCAAGATGGGTATCAAGACGGTCGCGATCTATTCGGACGCTGACCGCCACGCCCTGCATGTGCGTATGGCGGACGAGGCGGTGCATATCGGCCCGTCGCCTGCCAACCAATCCTATATCGTGATCGACAAGGTCATGGCCGCGATCAAGGAAACGGGCGCAGAGGCCGTGCATCCCGGTTACGGTTTTCTGTCCGAGAACGCCAAATTCGCCGAGGCGTTAGAGGCCGCAGGCGTTGCCTTCATCGGCCCGCCCAAGAACGCGATCCTTGCGATGGGCGACAAGATCACCTCTAAAAAGCTGGCACAAGAGGCGAATGTTTCGACCGTGCCGGGCTATATGGGGCTGATCGAAGACGCTGAAGATGCGGTCAAGATCAGCAATCAGGTCGGCTATCCGGTGATGATCAAGGCCAGTGCGGGCGGCGGTGGCAAAGGCATGCGGATCGCGTGGAACGATGATGAAGCCCGCGAAGGGTTCCAGTCGTCCAAGAACGAAGCCGCCAGCAGCTTTGGCGATGACCGGATTTTCATTGAAAAATTCGTCACGCAACCCCGCCATATCGAAATTCAGGTGCTGGCAGACAGCCACGGCAATGCGGTCTATCTGCATGAACGCGAATGTTCGATCCAGCGCCGCAACCAGAAAGTCATCGAAGAAGCGCCAAGCCCGTTTCTGGATGAGGCCACCCGCAAGGCGATGGGCGAACAATCTGTCGCACTGGCGCAGGCCGTGGGGTATACCAGTGCCGGTACGGTGGAATTCATCGTCGATGGCGACCGCAATTTCTATTTTCTGGAAATGAACACGCGGTTGCAGGTGGAACATCCGGTCACCGAATTGATTACAGGCATTGATCTGGTCGAACAGATGATCCGTGTCGCGGCTGGTGAAAAGCTGCCGTTCCAGCAAAGTGATCTGAAGATCAACGGCTGGGCAATGGAAAGCCGGCTTTATGCCGAAGACCCTTATCGCGGGTTCCTGCCGTCTATCGGGCGTCTGACCCGCTATCGCCCGCCGGTGGAAGAGGCGACACCAACCCGCGTTGTGCGCAATGACACTGGCGTGTTCGAGGGCGGCGAGATCAGCATGTTCTACGACCCGATGATCGCCAAGCTGTGCACATGGGGGCCGGACCGTGCCAGCGCGATTGCCGAAATGCGTCTGGCCTTGGACGGGTTCGAGGTGGAAGGGATCGGGCATAACCTGCCGTTCTTGGCGGCGGTTTATGACCATGACAAATTCACCAGCGGCAAGATGACCACCGCCTTTATCGAGGAAGAATTCCCCGATGGTTTCGACGGCGTGACCTTGCCTGACGATACCTGCACGCGGATCGCTGCTGCGGCGGCGGCGATGCACCGTGTCGGAGAAATCCGGCGTGCGCGGATCAGCGGACGCATGGACAACCACAAACGCCATGTCGGCGAAGATTGGGTCGTCACCCTGCAAGGGGCGGCGCGTCAGGTCACGATTACGGCAGATAAAACCGGCGCCGATGTCATGGTCGGTGATCGCGGGTTGCGTGTCGAAAGCGATTGGCTTCCGGGCCAGCCTTTAGCCCGCCTGACCATCGACGGTGAACCGCTGGTGCTGAAGGTTGGCAAAATCTCTGGCGGGTTTCGGGTGCGGTATCGCGGTGCGGACCTCAAAGTGCATGTGCGCAGCCCGCGTCAGGCGGAACTGGCGGCCTTGATGCCCGAAAAACTGCCGCCCGATACGTCCAAGGTGCTGCTGTGCCCGATGCCCGGTCTGATCGTCAAGGTCGATGTGGCGGTGGGCGATGTGGTGCAGGAAGGTCAGGCGCTTTGCACAGTCGAGGCGATGAAGATGGAAAACATCCTGCGCGCCGACCGCAAAGGCACCGTGTCGAAGATCAACGCCAGTGCCGGTGACAGCCTTGCCGTTGATGATATCATCATGGAGTTTGAATGACCTGTCCGCGGATATTCTCGCCACGCCGGTCCTGGATTTCCTGCTGGCGTAGCGGGGTGCGGTCAATGGAACGTGTCAGTTCACGCACGCTCCATAATTCGGGCTTGCGTTGCAGCACGCGGCCATCCTTGTCGACGACAGTCAGCGCATACCCGCGCGGGCGCAATGCTGCACGCACGGATGTCGCCGCCGCAGGGTCCGTGTCGGTGATCAGGATTACATCGCGTTCGACCAGCTGGTCGATGCTGGCCAGCAGCGATTCCATCTGCTGGCGGAAACGCGGGTCGTTCGGCGTGTCGGCGAAAACCACGACAGGCCGCACAAGCCATTGCAGTTCTGATAAGGTGATGTCAGCCGCGTCGAAAACCTGTGTCGGGTCCTCTTCCCAGCGGTCGATGACGGTGAGTTCTGGCTCGCTGGTTTCTGCCGAAAGGGTTGCGGCAGCGAACAATGCGATCAGGGCGATGGGAAATAATCTTTTCATACTATCCGATATAGCCTTGGTTCGTCGCAAAGCTAAGTCCCAAAGCCACAAGAACAACAACAATTTCGCGACCGAATGTCACGCAGCATGCAGGAGCATCCGATGACCGACCACAAAACATGGGCAGAGATCGCCGCAAAAGAACTTCGCAACAAGCCGCTAGAGGCGCTGACATGGGATACTTTGGAAGGAATCCCCGTTCAGCCGCTTTATACTGCTGACGATATTGCGGATTTGCCGCATCTGGGCGGGATACCCGGGCAAGCGCCTTACACCCGCGGTGTGAAGGCCACAATGTATGCGGGCCGCCCTTGGACGATCCGGCAATATGCGGGTTTCTCGACCGCCGAGGAATCCAACAATTTTTACCGCAAGGCGTTGGCAGCGGGCCAGCAGGGTGTGTCGGTCGCCTTTGATCTGGCGACGCACCGTGGCTATGACAGCGACCATCCGCGCGTTGAAGGTGACGTGGGCAAGGCCGGTGTCGCCATCGATTCGGTCGAGGATATGAAGATCTTGTTCGACGGTATCCCCTTGGACAAAGTCAGCGTGTCGATGACGATGAACGGTGCCGTGATCCCAATTCTGGCAAATTTCATCGTCGCGGGCGAAGAACAGGGCCATTCCCGCGCCGTGCTGTCCGGCACGATCCAGAATGATATTCTGAAAGAATTCATGGTGCGGAATACTTATGTCTATCCGCCCGAGCCTTCGATGCGGATCATCGCCGATATCATCGAATACACGACTGCCGAGATGCCGAAGTTCAATTCGATCAGCATCAGCGGCTATCACATGCAAGAAGCAGGCGCCAATCTGGTGCAAGAACTGGCCTATACTTTGGCTGACGGGCGCGAATATGTCCGCACCGCGATTGCGCGCGGCATGGATGTGGACCAGTTTGCCGGGCGGCTGTCGTTCTTCTTTGCCATCGGTATGAATTTCTTCATGGAGGCTGCGAAACTGCGCGCCGCACGCCTGCTGTGGTCGCGGATCATGGCGGAATTTGATCCCAAAGACCCCAAATCATCCATGCTGCGCACCCATTGCCAGACCAGCGGTGTCAGCCTTGCCGAACAGGACCCCTATAACAACGTGATCCGGACGGCATACGAGGCGATGTCGGCGGTGCTGGGCGGCACGCAATCGTTGCACACCAACGCGCTGGACGAAGCGATTGCCTTGCCGACTGAATTCTCTGCACGCATTGCGCGCAATACGCAGTTGATTTTGCAAGAAGAAACCGGCGTGACGAAAGTGGTCGATCCGCTGGCGGGGTCCTATTATGTCGAAAGCCTGACGCATGAACTTGCCGAAAAAGCTTGGGAACTGATTCAGGAAGTCGAGGAAATGGGCGGCATGACCAAAGCGGTCGCATCCGGCATGCCCAAGCTGCGGATCGAGGAAACCGCCGCCAAACGGCAGGCCGGCATCGACCGCGGGATCGAGGTGATCGTCGGCGTCAACAAATACCGCAAGGATAACGAGGACCCGATTGATATTCTCGATATCGATAATGACGCCGTGCGCCTGTCGCAGATCGCACGGATCGAACGGACCAAATCCGCGCGCGATCAGGCGGCCTGCGATGCGGCCTTGGCCGAGCTTAGCCGTCGCGCGCAGGATGGCGGCAACCTGTTGGACGCCGCTGTGACAGCGGCGCGCGCCCGTGCCACAGTGGGGGAAATCAGCATGGCGATGGAAAAAGTGTTCGGCCGCCACCGGGCCGAGGTCAAGACACTGGCCGGTGTTTATGGCGCAGCTTACGAAGGCGATGCAGGGTTTGCAGCGATTCAGGCCAGCGTCGAAGCCTTTGCCGAAGACGAAGGACGCCGTCCGCGTATGCTGGTCGTCAAGATGGGCCAGGACGGGCATGATCGGGGCGCCAAGGTGATTGCCACCGCCTTTGCCGATATCGGCTTTGATGTGGATGTCGGCCCCTTGTTCCAGACCCCTGCCGAGGCCGCACAGGACGCGATCGACAACGATGTGCATGTGATCGGGATTTCGTCGCAGGCGGCAGGCCATAAAACGCTGGCGCCGAAACTGGTGCAGGCGCTGAAGGATGCGGGGGCGGGTGATATCATCGTGATCTGCGGTGGTGTGATCCCGCAGCAGGATTACCAGTTTCTGTATGACAGCGGTGTCAAAGCGATCTTTGGCCCCGGCACCAATATCCCCAAAGCGGCAGAGGATATCCTGCGCCTGATCCGGCAGGCCAAGGCCTGATCCGGACTGGCTGCGCCAGTCGCGGACGCCTCTGGCGGGGATATTTGGGCTCTGACGATGATAAATGTGGTGCCAGATGGCGCGCATTTTAATTAAAATGTAGTCAGATTGCCTGAACGCGGTCTTTGATCCGCGTGGTGAAGCCGCGCGGGTGATGCGGTTTTCCGGCCTGCCGGTGCGGTGAATGGTTGCAACTTTCGGGCAGGTCGGGTTGATGTTCGGCCAAAGGTTGCAAGAAGGAAGACCATGTCGATCTGGACCCGCATTGGCGAGGCATTGGCAGCGCTGGCAAATGGCGAAGGCTTGCTGGCGGTCTTTGACCGGCTGCGCACGCCGCCTGACCGCACGGTCGCCTTTACCATCGCCGTGATCGCCTTGGGTGCCAAAATGGCGAAAGCCGACGGTCAGGTCACCCGCCATGAGGTGCGCGCCTTTCGCGAGGTTTTTGTCATCGCGCCCGAGGAAGAGGACAATGCCGCAAGGGTCTTTGATCTGGCGCGACAGGATGTGGCGGGTTTTGATATCTATGCGCGCCGGATCAAGGCGATGTATGGCGATGACGAAGGGCCGCTTTGCGATCTGATGGAAGGCTTGTTCCATATCGCGCTTGCGGACGGGTTTTATCATAGCAAGGAAGATGCGTTTCTGCAGGAGGTGGCGGATATCTTTGGCTTTGACCAGCGCCGTTTCCAAAGCATCCGCGCGCAATTCGTGCCTGACGCGGAACGTGACCCTTATTCGGTACTGGGTGTTGAGCCAGGTGCCCCAAAGGATCAGGTGCGCGCTGCTTGGGCACGTTTGGTGCGCGAAACACATCCAGACCGCATGATCGCCCGCGGTGTGCCGCCAGAGGCGATCAAACTGGCCGAACGTCGCATGGTCGCTATCAACCGCGCGTGGGAAGATATCAGGGGTCAGCACGGATGAGAATCGCCACGTATAACGTGGAATGGTTCAACACCCTGTTTGACGATCAGGGCCAGCTGATTACCGATGACACTTGGTCATCGCGCTGGAATGTCACCAAACGCCAGCAGACCGACGCGCTGGGTGTCGTGTTTCGGGCGCTTGATGCTGACGCTGTCATGGTCATCGAGGCACCCGAAACCAACCGCCGCCGCAGCACGGTACGCGCCTTGATGCAATTTGCCGAAAATTTCGATCTGCGCGCGCGGGCCGTGTTGACAGGCTTTGCCAATGCGACACAGCAGGAAATCGCTTTGCTGTTCGATCCCGATGTCATGCAGGCCGAACATGACCCGAAATCAAGCGCTGATGCACCGCTGTTTGACAGTAAATATCGCGTTGATCTGGATGTTGATGCGATGCTGGAAACCATCCGCTGGTCCAAACCCCCGCTGGAGGTGGCACTTGAGACCGCGCATGGCCCGCTGCGCCTGATCGGGGTGCATGCCAAATCCAAGGCACCGCATGGCGCCAAAGACGGCGCTGCTGCCCTGCGCATCGGGATCGAGAACCGCCGCAAGCAACTGGCGCAATGTGTCTGGCTGCGCAAACGTGTGGACCAGCATCTGGCGGCGGGCGATGATCTGATCGTGCTGGGCGATTTCAACGATGGTCCGGGGCTGGATGAATATGAAAAACTGTTCGGTCGGTCGGGGATCGAAATTGTGTTGGGCGAGGAGGGGCCGGGCGCGCTTTATGATCCGCATGCGCGCATGGCGTTGGGTCGCAGGGTAGGGGCGATGCCCACGACGGCGCGGTTCAAGCGCAAGGACCAGCCTTATCTGCAGGCTTTGCTGGATTATGTGATGGTGTCGCCGGGGTTGCGGGCCAGATCGCCACGCTGGGAAATCTGGCATCCGTTCGACCATTTGCGCTGTTATCATGACGAAACTCTGCGCGAAGCTTTGCTTTTGGCGTCGGATCATTTTCCCGTCGTGCTTGACCTGCCGCCACCTGTGGCTGTGAATTGAAAACCGGCGCCAGAATGACTATACTGGGGCTATGAAAAAGATCATCGCCACACTTGCCCTGACCACCGCGCTGGCGCTGCCTGCGCAGGCGCAGGATGCGGAGACCGAACAGGGCTTTAGCCTGATGGAAGAAGGCGCGCGGATGATTATGCGGGGCCTGATGTCGGAAATGTCGCCGGCGATCGACGGGTTGCGCGGGTCGGTCGAGGACATGGGACCTGTTGTGGGTGATTTCCTGCGCGAGATGGGGCCGGGGCTGGCGGGCTTTCTGAACCGTGTCGATGATGTCAGGCATTACAG
>PUNR01000159.1 GCA_003551805.1 Loktanella sp. | reverse complement strand
TGAATTCTTCCTCGGTCATCAACTGACCATAGGTGAGGTCAGTCAGGCCAGGTTCGATCACAACGTAGTTTTCGAAGTACAGGATACGTTCCAGATCGCGCAGCGTCATGTCCAGCATCAGGCCGATGCGGGATGGCAGGGATTTCAGGAACCAGATGTGCGCGACAGGTGCGGCCAGTTCGATATGGCCCATGCGTTCGCGGCGGACCTTTTGCAACGTGACTTCGACACCACACTTTTCGCAGACCACGCCGCGATATTTCATGCGCTTATATTTACCGCACAGACATTCGTAATCCTTGATCGGGCCAAAGATACGCGCGCAGAACAGACCGTCCCGCTCAGGCTTGAAGGTACGGTAGTTGATGGTTTCGGGCTTCTTGATCTCGCCAAAGGACCACGACAGGATCCGTTCGGGCGATGCCAAAGACACCTTGATTTCGTCAAACGTCTTTGCCGGAGCGACCGGGTTAAACGGGTTGTTTGTCAGTTCCTGGTTCATCGTCAATTCCTTGAATTGGGGTGCGTAAGTCAGAGGGGTAAGGCGGGATTAACCCCGCCCTACCGAGCGTTTGGCCGGGGCTAGCCCGACAAATGCGCCTTATTCCTCGTCCTCCGCATCCAGGAGTTCCATGTTGAGGCCAAGGCCCCGGACTTCTTTCACCAGCACGTTGAAGGATTCCGGCACGCCAGCTTCGAAGTTGTCTTCGCCTTTGACGATGCTTTCATAGACCTTCGTCCGCCCTGCCACGTCATCCGACTTGACCGTCAGCATCTCCTGCAGGGTGTAGGCCGCGCCGTAAGCTTCCAGTGCCCAGACTTCCATTTCCCCGAAACGCTGGCCGCCGAACTGGGCTTTACCACCCAATGGCTGCTGCGTGACAAGGCTGTATGGCCCGGTGGAACGTGCGTGGATCTTGTCGTCAACCAAGTGGTGCAGTTTCAGCAGGTATTTGATACCCACCGTCACCTTGCGGCTGAACTGTTCACCGGTACGACCGTCGAACAGGATCGACTGACCCGAGGTGTCGAAACCGGCACGCGTCAGCGCGTCGTTCACGTCAGCCTCTTTCGCGCCGTCAAAGACGGGTGTCGCGATCGGCACGCCGCGGGTCACGTGACCAGCGGATTCAATCAGATCAGCCTCGTCCATACCGGCGATGCCTTCGTCGTAGACATCGTCGCCATAGGCGATTTTCATCGCTTCGCGCACTGGCGTCAGGTCGCCGGACCGGCGGTATTCTGACAAAGCCTCGTCAATCTGGATACCCAGACCGCGCGCGGCCCAACCCATGTGGGTTTCAAGAATCTGACCGACGTTCATCCGCGACGGCACACCCAACGGGTTCAGACAGAAGTCGACAGGCGTACCGTCAGCAAGGAACGGCATGTCTTCCATCGGCACAACTTTGGAAATCACACCTTTGTTGCCGTGACGACCAGCCATTTTGTCGCCGGGCTGCAGCTTGCGCTTAACCGCGACAAAGACCTTGACCATCTTCATCACGCCCGGAGGCAGATCATCGCCGCGACGGACTTTTTCGACCTTATCTTCGAAACGGGCATCCATTGCTTTTTTCTGGATACCGTACTGGTCATGCAAGGCTTCGACGATTTTCGCATCGTCTTCGTCTTCCATCGCCAGCTGCCACCACTGGCCACGGCTCAGCTCGGATACGCTTTCTTCAGTCACAACAGACCCGGCCTTGAAGCCTTTGGGCCCTTTGGCAGCTTTCTTGCCACCAATGATGTCCCACAGACGGGCATAGATGTTGCGGTCGAGGATCGCGAGTTCGTCGTCACGGTCGCGCGACAGGCGTTCGACTTCTTCACGCTCAATCTGGAGCGCGCGTTCGTCTTTTTCCACGCCATGACGGTTGAACACCCGCACTTCGACGATCGTACCATAGTCACCCGGCGGCAGGCGCAGCGATGTATCACGCACATCAGATGCTTTTTCACCAAAGATGGCGCGCAGCAGCTTTTCTTCTGGCGTCATCGGGCTTTCGCCTTTTGGGGTGATTTTGCCGACCAGAATATCCGCAGGCCCGACTTCGGCCCCGATATAGACGATGCCAGCTTCGTCAAGGTTGCGCAGGGCTTCTTCACCGACGTTAGGGATGTCGCGGGTGATTTCCTCTGGCCCAAGCTTCGTGTCACGGGCAGCGACTTCAAATTCCTCGATATGGATCGAGGTGAAGACGTCGTCGCGCACGATGCGTTCGGAAATCAGGATCGAGTCTTCGTAGTTGTAACCGTTCCACGGCATAAACGCGACGACCACGTTCTTGCCCAATGCCAGTTCACCCAGATCGGTCGACGGACCATCGGCGATGACCTGACCTTTCTGGACCAGCTCGCCTACTTTTACCAGCGGACGCTGATTGATGCAGGTGTTCTGGTTCGAACGCTGGAATTTGCGCATGCGGTAGATATCGACGCCTGCATCACCCAGTTCCAGATCGGATGTCGCGCGGATCACAATCCGCTGCGCATCGACTTGGTCGATAACGCCAGCCCGTTTCGCCATGATCGCAGCACCGCTGTCGCGTGCGACAACTTCTTCGATGCCGGTGCCGACCAATGGTGCCTCGGCCTGCAGCAAAGGCACGGCCTGACGCTGCATGTTCGACCCCATCAGGGCGCGGTTGGCGTCGTCATTTTCCAGAAACGGGATCAACGATGCGGCAACCGAAACCAGCTGCTTTGGCGATACGTCGATCAGATCGACGTTTTCGCGCGGCGCCAGCGTGTAATCGCCGTTCACACGGGTAGAGACCAGATCGTTCCTGAACGACCCGTCGTCATTCATGCTCGCGTTGGCCTGCGCCACAGTGTGACGCATTTCTTCAGTGGCGGACATGTATTGCACATCATCCGTCACTTTGCCGTCCACGACCTTGCGGTATGGTGTTTCGATAAAACCGTATTTGTTGACGCGGGCGAAAGTGGCCAACGAGTTGATCAGACCAATGTTCGGACCTTCAGGCGTTTCAATCGGGCACATACGACCGTAGTGGGTCGGGTGCACGTCGCGCACTTCGAAACCGGCACGTTCGCGGGTCAGACCGCCGGGCCCAAGCGCAGACAAGCGGCGCTTGTGGGTCACTTCGGACAGAGGGTTTGTTTGGTCCATGAACTGCGACAACTGGCTAGAGCCGAAGAATTCGCGCACAGCAGCGGCAGCAGGTTTCGCGTTGATCAGATCCTGCGGCATCACCGTGTCGATTTCGACCGAGGACATGCGTTCCTTGATCGCGCGTTCCATACGCAGCAAGCCGACGCGGTACTGGTTTTCCATCAATTCACCGACAGACCGCACGCGGCGGTTGCCAAGGTGGTCGATGTCGTCGATGTCGCCACGGCCATCGCGAAGCTCGGTCAGTGCCTTGATACAGGCCACGATATCTTCGCGGCGCAGGGTGCGCATCGTGTCTTCGGCGTCAAGGTTTAGACGCATGTTCATCTTGACCCGGCCCACAGCGGACAGGTCATAACGTTCGCTGTCAAAGAACAGCGTGTCGAACAGGGCGCTGGCGGAATCCACGGTCGGTGGCTCACCTGGACGCATCACGCGGTAGATATCCATGAGCGCGGTTTCGCGGTTCATGTTCTTATCGGCAGCCATCGTGCTGCGGATGTATCCACCGACCGAGATGTTATCGATGTCCAACACAGGGATCGACGTGATCCCAGCGTCAATCAGTTCTTTCAGCGTGCCGCCGACAACGTCGCCAGCTTTGTCCATTTCCAGCGTCAGCTCGTCACCGGCTTCGACATAGATCGCGCCAGTTTCTTCGTTGATGATGTCACGGGCAACATATTTGCCGACGATGTGTTCGTAAGGCACCAGCAGGTTCTTGACCTTGCCTTCGTCGATCAGTTTCTTGACCGAACGCGGGGTGACTTTTTCGCCGGCTTTGGCAATCACTTCACCAGTTGCTGCATCGACCAGATCATAGGTCGGGCGCGTGCCGCGGACGCGTTCCGGGAAGAACTTGGTTGTCCAGGCGTCGGCCTCTTTATCAAGGCTGAAATCAACGGTGTTGTAATAGGCATTCATAATGCCCTCCTGGTCCAGACCCAGTGCATAAAGCAGGGTGGTCACAGGCAGTTTGCGGCGACGGTCGATCCGGCAGAACACAAGGTCCTTGGCGTCGAATTCGAAATCAAGCCAGCTACCGCGATATGGAATGATCCGGCAAGCGAACAGCAATTTACCCGACGAATGGGTTTTGCCTTTGTCATGGTCAAAGAACACCCCGGGCGAACGGTGCATCTGGGATACGATCACACGTTCGGTGCCGTTCACGACAAAAGTGCCGTTTGGCGTCATCAAAGGCATATCGCCCATGAACACGTCTTGTTCTTTGATATCCTTGACGGATTTGGAACCTGTGTCTTCGTCTACTTCGAACACGATCAGGCGCAGCGTTACCTTCAGCGGGGCGGCATAAGTCATGTCGCGCTGCATGCATTCTTCGACGTCGTATTTTGGCTTTTCCAATTCGTATTTCACGAATTCCAGCACGGCGGTTTCGTTGAAGTCCTTGATCGGGAAAACCGACTGGAACACACCCTTGATGCCTTCGCCGTCAAGCGGCGTTTCACTGTCGCCAGAGCGCAGGAACAGATCATAGGAAGATTTCTGAACCTCGATGAGGTTCGGCATTTCAAGCACTTCACGGATTTTGCCGTAATACTTGCGCAGGCGTTTCTGACCAAGGAAGGAGGAAGCCATGTGCGATATCACCTTTTGTTTGTCTCTCGAACGAACAGCGCCCGGGCTGCGCTGCCACGTCCATTTGACGAGGGGTTTCAAGTCTATTCGTGGCTGCCGTCCCACCGGCCGCCTCCCGACTTTTCAACCAACCCAAGGGGGGGGCCACGCATGGCCAACCGCTAAGACAGGTTTGGCTGGACGCGCGATCTGCGCATCCAGCCGTGTTGGTGTGGCAAAGGAAACCCCTTGCCAGATAGGGCTTAGGCCAGTTCGACGGTCGCGCCAGCTGCTTCCAGCTTGGCTTTGATTTCGTCGGCTTCGGCTTTGGAAGCGCCTTCTTTGACTTTGCCGCCAGCTTCGACCAGATCTTTGGCTTCTTTCAGGCCAAGACCGGTGATGCCGCGCACTTCTTTGATCACGTTGATCTTCTGTGCGCCGGCGTCTTTCAGGACGACGTCAAATTCGGTCTTTTCTTCTGCAGCTTCAGCAGAAGCAGCAGGACCAGCCATCATCACAGCGCCGCCAGCAGCGGGCTCGATGCCGTACTCATCCTTGAGGATGGTTTTCAGTTCTTGTGCTTCGAGAAGGGTCAGACCAACGATCTCTTCAGCCAGTTTTTTCAGATCAGCCATTTTATGCTTTCCGTTCGTTTTAAGTGTGTTCCAACGTGAGGCGACCGCCCCAAGTCAATTCAGATGCTTTACGCAGCTTTCTCTTCGATGGTCGAAAGAATGCTCGCGATGTTCGAAGCAGGCGCGCCAATGGCCCCGGCGATGTTTGCGGCAGGTGCTGCGATGCAACCCACGATGGAAGCAATAAGCTCCTCGCGGCTTGGCATCCCGGCAACGGCTTTCACACCAGCTGGATCCAATGCTGAATCACCCATAGCCCCGCCCAGAACGACCAATTTCTCGTTCGTCTTGGCATAGGCATCGACCACTTTCGCCGCAGCGACAGGGTCTTCGGAATAGGCGATTACTGTCATCCCTGTCAGGTAGGTAGCGATGCTTTCGCACGGCTTGCCTTCCAGGGCGATTTTAGCGAGCTTGTTCTTGGCAACGCGCACGGCCCCACCGGCATCGCGCATACGCGCCCGCAGGTCCTGCATTTCAGCAACTGTCATGCCTTCGTAGTGGGCGACCACTACAACGCCAGAGCTTTCAAAGATCTGGCCGAGTTCGTCGACCAACTGTTCTTTTTGTGCTCTATCCACAGTTTCACTCCAAATTTGGCACCAGATAATCTGGCACCGGCTCTCGTTTTTGCCGGGCAGCGGACCACCCGACAGTCGGTGTCCACGTAAACGGGGCGAGCCAAGTTGAACCGAGGAGAGCCTCGAAAAATTCTGGTCTATCCCGTCTCAGGCAGGAATTAACGGTCTTGCGACCAACCCACCGTCTCGGACGAATAAAGGCCCGAACGAATCAATCTTTCGGGCCTGCGTTTGTGGTTATCGTCTGGGAACCGGTTTGCCAAGGGCATAAACGAAAAACGGCAGGCCAAGGGGGCCCTCCGTATCATCAACGATCTGTGAAGCGATCAGTTGCCCGTGGCAGAAGCCACGTCAACAGTCACGCCTGGGCCCATGGTCGAGCTGACAGCGATCTTTTTCATGTAGGTGCCTTTGGCGCCCGATGGACGCGCTTTGCCGACGGCATCCACGAAAGCCAGCATGTTTTCCTGCAGCTGCTCTGCAGTGAACGATGCCTTGCCGATACCGGCATGCACAACACCGGCTTTTTCAGCCTTGAACTGCACCTGACCGCCTTTGGCAGCCTCGACAGCTTCTTTGACGTCCATGGTCACGGTGCCGACGCGCGGGTTTGGCATCAGGTTACGTGGACCAAGCACTTTACCCAGACGGCCAACGATGGCCATCATGTCTGGTGTCGCGATGCAACGGTCAAAGTCGATCTTGCCGCCCTGAATGGTTTCCATCAGGTCTTCTGCACCGACGATATCTGCGCCAGCTGCTTTGGCTTCGTCAGCTTTTTCGCCACGGGCGAAAACGGCGACGCGAACGGTTTTGCCGGTGCCGTTGGGCAGGGTCACTGTGCCGCGGACCATCTGGTCTGCGTGGCGCGGGTCGACACCCAGCTGCATGGAAATTTCAACGGTTTCGTCGAATTTCGCATTTGCATTGCCTTTGACCAAAGCGACGGCTTCGGACACGGATACGTTAGCCTTGCCTTCAAATGCGGCGCGGGCTGCGGTTGTGCGCTTACCATATTTTGCCATTACTTGACCTCCACGCCCATCGAACGGGCGGAACCCATGATGATCTGCATTGCACCTTCAATGGATGTCGCATTGAGGTCTTTCATCTTCGCTTCTGCGATTTCGCGCACCTGCTTGGCGGTGATCGAACCGGCGGATGCACGGCCGGGGGTCTTGGACCCGGACTGCAGCTTGGCCGCCTTTTTGATGTAATAGGACGCAGGTGGCGTCTTGATCTCGAAGGTGAAGGACTTGTCCGCGTAATAGGTGATCACGGTCGGGCAAGGCGCGCCTTTTTCCATATCTGCGGTCTTGGCGTTGAACGCCTTGCAGAATTCCATGATGTTGATGCCGCGCTGACCCAATGCTGGGCCGACGGGCGGGCTTGGCTTGGCGTCGCCTGCTGCAACTTGCAGCTTAAGCATGCCGACTACTTTCTTGGCCATGTGGCCTCTCCTTTTTTCAGCGGTGGGCTGTTGCCCACCCTACATTGCCCCGATTGGGGCGGTTATGCCGTGGTTCGCCTCGCGGCTCCCACGTCTGAACACGCAAGGTTACTGTTTGGAAACCTGCGTGAATTCCAGTTCGACCGGGGTTGCCCGGCCAAAGATCGACACCGTCACCTTGAGGCGCTGGTTTTCTTCGTCGACCTGTTCGACCATGCCGTCGAAATCTTCGAACGGGCCGTCGTTGACTTTGACCTTCTCGCCGATCTCGAAGTGGATCAGGGTGCGTGGGCTATCCTCGCCTTCCTGAACGCGGCCAAGGATGGCCTGTACTTCGGCATCGCGCATCGGCATCGGGCGGCCCTGTGGACCCAGAAACCCGGTGACGCGGTTGATCGAGTTGATCAGGTGGTAGCCTTCATCCGACATTTCCATATGCACCAGCACATAGCCGGGCATGAAGCGGCGTTCGGTCGTCACTTTTTTATTGCGACGGACTTCGATCACTTCTTCGGTTGGCACCAATACTTCGTCAATCTGTTCAGACAGGCCTTTTTCTTCCGCTTTCGCGCGGATTGCCTCTGCGATCTTCTTTTCGAAGTTCGAAAGAACGCTTACCGAATACCAGCGTTTAGCCATCTGTCAGAGCACCTTGTCGTCACGAGACCGCAATGGCCCCTGGTTCATATTGATCCGACGCCTGCGCCGGTGTCGAAAATAAAATCGGCGCGCAACTCGATTCGCCGCACGCCATATTTCCGAAGTCGTCTGCCTTTACCGCCGCCAAGCTTTGTTTTCAAGAGGGGCGGGGCAGAATTAGGGCCCGACGTTCAGCCGCCGAAATAGCCCAGCACGCCGGACAGTCCCATACGGATCAGGAAATCGACCAGCGAAAAGAACACGGCGGTCAAGGCAGCAAGGATGAACACCATGATTGTGGTCAACACAACCTCGCGGCGGGTCGGCCATACGACCTTTGCCACCTCGGCGCGGACTTCTTGAATGAACTTGACGGGATTGGCGATGGCCATCGGCACGGTCCTTTATCGAAACATGGGGCGACATACGGCTTTGCCGGTCCGATTTCAAGCCCGCATACTGCTTGTCGCCCAAAGCGGTTCCAGCAGCGAAACGCCCGGCATGGCACCGATTGCAGCAACCTGCGCAAGATACAGCGCATCATTTGCCGCATGTTCCGCGGGGGTGTAGGCATCGAAGCGGGGAAAACCGGCTTCGACTGCCAGCAAACGGCGGGCATCAGCGGTGATGGGGCCTTTATCGTGCATCTGATCGCGATGTAGCAATTCGGCGACAGCGGCAGCCGACAGGCTGCTGTTCACACGCCTATCCAGCGGTTTAACAACTTCTGCCGCAGCCGGCCCCACAAGCGCAGCACAGATGGCGGGAAAGTGGGTTTTGTAATCTTCATAGCACCACACGACCAGCCGCCCGACCCCTTTTGCCGCACGCAGACGGCTGACCAGATCAAACCAATCAACAGCATTTGTCGGGTAAAGGGTGCGGTAAGACGCGACAGGGCAGACACGACCTGAAATTAGCTGCTGACAATAGGTCGCGTTCAAAAACTCTGTCGGGCGGCGGATCGCAAGAAATACATCAATTTCGCGCCCCATGGCCTGCGCCAGTTCTGTCAGGCGCGCAGCGGCTTTGGGATAATGTTTCAGCAAGGGTTTCTGGCGCGGGATATTCAGCACGCCAATGTAGTTTTCTTCGCTCAGCACCAGACGATCATATGTCGGCTGGCTAGGGTCCGGCGTCACGGCGGCCTGCAGCACACACTCCAGAACTGATCGGTCGGGCTGGCGCAGGTCGGTCGGCCCAAGATAGCGGACCCCGAATTCTGCGACCGCAGGTTTTGCCGCCAAGAGCGATTTTTGCAGATGCGATGTGGCTGTTTTGTGCAAACCGATATGAAACGCCACCGAGAAGGAGTTTTCAGTCATCGGGTCACTGATCCTTCGGCATGGTGCACGGTGATCGGAAAGTGGCAGGGGCATGGAGACTCGAACTCCAGACCTACGGTTTTGGAGACCGTCGCTCTACCAACTGAGCTATACCCCTAAGGCCGAGTGTTGGGTTAGTCGCAAAATTGCGGCGGATCAAGGCCCAAGGTGACGCAGACTTGTGTTCAGGGGCAGAAATGTTGAAACAGACTGGTGACGATCCGACCAAAAGGCACTGCCGGTGACGAAAAAATTATCTCTGCGCCAAAAGATCGAACAATCTGAAAGGCTGGCCGATGTGCTGGCTTGGTTCGCAGGTGCCTATCTGGCGTTGTGCAACCGCACGACGCGCTGGCATATCGAAGGCCGCGACGACCTGCGGGCCGCGATCGACAAAGGGCCGATCCTGATCCTGATGTGGCATGAAAGATCGGTGCTAGGCGCATTGCACTGGCCTGCGACCAACGGGCCGCTATCCAGCCTGTACGATTCGTCACCAATCGGGCGGGTCTCGGGGGCATTGCAACGGCGTGCTGGGCTACAGTCCATGCAGATGTCACGCAAGACCAGTAACCTGGCTGCGTCGCGTATTGTGCTGAAACGTGTGCGCGAAGGTGTCAGCATCGGGATGACCGGCGATGGGCCGCTGGGCCCCGCCAGACAGATGAAAGATGCGCCGATTGAATGGGCGCGCGTGACGGGGATGCCCGTCTTTTGCTATGCTTTTGCGACGTCGCGCGGACGGCGGCTAAAGACATGGGACAAGATGGTGCTGCCCCGGATGTTCGGGCAGGGGGCCATCGTATTTGCCCGTTTTGACAAGGATATCCCCCGAAAAATGCCGGAGGCCGCCCACGATGCCCTACGCGAAGATCTGCGGGTCTTTATGGACGCCACCACCGCGCGCGCCGACGTGCTGGTCAGCCGCTAGCCGCCTGCTGAAGTGCCATTAGATCAGCGCCGACAATCGCAGCCTCATGTGCGGCAATCCGGTCAATGTCCCAATGCCACCAAGCGATCTGGTTTAGTGCTACGATAACGTCAGGCGCAAACCGCAGGCGGATCACCCGCGCCGGGTTGCCAGCGACAACTGCGCAATCGGGCACATGTCCGGTCACCACCGCCCCAGCACCAATAATCACACCATTGCCGACAACAGCCCCCGGCATGATCCGCGCCCCCTGCCCGATCCAGACATCATGCCCGATCACCGTATCGCGCCCCGCTTCGGGCACCGATGCGCTGTCCGCGCCGCCGCCGGTGAAGATCGCGAAAGGAAAACTAGAAAAGCCGTCGTATCGGTGATTCGCCGAAGCGGTGATGAAGGTCACACCATCGGCGATCTGGCAGAACCTGCCGATCTGCAGAACCTCGGGCGAGAAATCGTAAAGATAAGGCGCAAGGTACGCCGCCCAATCATCTGGCGGGACATGCGCGCTGGCATAGCTGTAGTCACCGACGTTTATGCGCGGATGGTTGATGACGGCGGACAGAAATACGGTGCCTGCATGGGCAGAACCATCGGGCAGGGACACCGGATTGCGGGTTTTTGGATCGGGAAAGGGCATATGGATACCTATGTGCTGGAACAATGTCAGTTTCAGAACAGTGGATGATCCATTTGTGCCTCCCTCAGCTGAGATAAACTTAATTCATGGCCGAGCGCCTGAAAAGCCCCCTAACGCAAAAGGCCGCCCGATTGTGGGGCGGCCTTTCGTTTGGCGTAGGGTGGGTCAAGACCCACCTTACCTGTTGCTTACAGCAGGATCTTCGACACAACGCCGGCGCCGACGGTGCGGCCGCCTTCGCGGATCGCGAAGCGCAGGCCGTCTTCCATGGCGATTGGCGCGAT
>PUNR01000053.1 GCA_003551805.1 Loktanella sp. | reverse complement strand
TGCATTGGACCCGCCTGTTGCGCAGGCGCTATAATCAGGCAGCGCTGCTGGCGCAGACGGTGGCACATGACCTGCAGCGTCCTGTCTGTGTCGATGCGTTACTGCGCCCCCGTAAAACCGCTCCGCTGGAAGGGCACACCCGCGACGCCCGCTTTGCCGCGCTATCGGGCCGGATCGTCGTGAATGCCAGACGGCAGGGGCAGTTTACCGGCAAATCTGTGCTGCTGGTGGACGATGTGATGACATCCGGCGCAACGCTGGCCGCCTGTTCCGGGGCGCTTTTGCAAGGTGGCGCAACTGCTGTTTCGATCATTACACTGGCACGGGTCGTCAAAGATGCCTAAGTCAAGCATGACACAGCAAAAAGGAACGCTGTCATGCAAAACGTCGAAATCTACACCAAACCCACCTGCGGTTTCTGCCATATGGCCAAGCGGCTGCTGACATCCAAGGGCGTCAGCTTTGCCGAAGTGAACATCACCGCCCAACCCGAAAAGCGGGCCGAAATGATCCAGCGCGCCAAAGGTGGCAGCACCGTGCCGCAAATCTTCGTCGGCGGCAAACATATCGGCGGTTGCGATGATCTGATGTCGCTGGACCGGCAGGGCAAGCTAGACGCCTTGCTATCGGCATGAAAGCGGGGCTGATCCAGCTTTCATCCTCTGATGACCCTGTGGCCAACCTTGCCGTAACGCGCGATCTGATCGCGCAGGCGGCAGCACAGGGCGCGGGGTTCGTGCTGACCCCCGAGGTGACGAATTGCGTGTCGCAGGACCGGGCGCATCAGGAACATGTCCTGCAAACCGAAAGCGAGGATATCACCCTCGCCGGCTTGCGCGAAACGGCGCAAGATCTTGGCATCTGGCTGTCCATCGGGTCGTTGGGGATCAAGACGCAGGATGCAGACGGGCGTTTCGCCAACCGTTCCTTTCTGATTGACCCTGCGGGGCAGATCGTGGCGCGCTATGACAAGATACATATGTTCGATGTCGATGTGTCCGCCACTGAAACCTTCCGCGAATCGGCCGGTTACCGGCCCGGTGAACGCGCTGTGGTGGCGACGACTTCATTTGCGAAAATCGGCCTGACCATTTGTTATGACCTGCGCTTTGCCTATCTACACCGCGCGCTGGCACAGGCAGGTGCGGACATCCTGCTCGTCCCCGCCGCTTTTTCGCCAGTCACGGGGGCCGCGCATTGGGAACCCTTGCTGCGCGCGCGGGCCATTGAAACGGGGTGCTATGTGCTGGCCGCTGCCCAGACAGGCACACACCCGATAAAGCACGGCAAGCCGCGCCAGACGCATGGGCACAGCATGGTGATTTCGCCTTGGGGCGAGGTTCTGGTGGATATGGGCAGCGAAACAGGCACAGCCATTGTTGATCTTGACCTTGCGGAAGTGGCAAAGTCACGGCAGCGCATTCCGGCGCTGACCCATGATCGCCCTTTCGAAGGTCCCTGATGCCCGACAATGCCACCAGCCTTGCCGTTTCTCTGTTCAGCGAAATCCTCGCCGTGGACCAGCTTGCGCGCGCGTCCGTGGCCAAGGTTTTGCCCAAGGGCATGGAGTTATCGCATTTTTCCGTGCTGAATCATCTGGCCCATGCGGGTGCCGAACGCTCGCCCGCGCAATTGGCCAAGACATTCCATCTGACGCGCGGCGCCATGACGAATACATTGCATAAATTGCAATGGGCAGGCTGGGTGCATATCCGCCCCGACTGGGACGATGCCCGCCGCAAGATGGTGTCGATCAGCCCGTCGGGTCTAACTGCGCGCGACGCGGCCATCGCGGCCATCGCCCCCGTGATCGCCGAAGCCGTCGCCAAAGTCGGCGAGGAAAAAGTCCGCATCGCCTTGCCGGTCTTGCGTGAAATGCGCCTTAAGCTGGGCCAGATAGACTGACCCGTTCATCATCGTCAGAGTATAAATATCCCCGCCGGAGGCATAAAGTTTGTTGGCGCTGGCATCAGCCTTTGATCGCGGCGGTCACGTAATTCACCGAAAGGTCACGGTCACTGATCGACCAGTTGAAACTGACGGGATGAAACACATACCCTTTGCGGTCCACTGGCGTCAGACCTGCCTTTTCCAGCAGGCCGAACAATTCGTCCGGCGTGATGAACTTGGACCATTCATGCGTGCCTTTGGGCAGCCAGCGCATCACCCATTCCGCGCCCACAATCGCCATCGCAAAGGATTTGGGGTTACGGTTGATCGTCGAACACAGGTGCAACCCACCCGGTTTCAGCAATTGCTGACAGGCCGTCAGATAGCCCAAAGGGTCGGCGACATGTTCGACCACTTCCATGTTCAGCACGACGTCGAATTGCTCGCCAGCCTCTGCCAGCGCCTCGGCGGTGGTGTGGCGATAGTCGATCTCGAGCCCTGATTGCGCGGCATGGACCTGTGCCACCGGGATGTTGCGCTCGGCTGCATCTGCGCCAACGACAGTCGCGCCCAAGCGCGCCATTGGTTCGCACAACAGCCCGCCGCCACAGCCGATATCCAGCAGGCGCAGCCCTGCAAAAGGCGCCGAACCTTGCAGGTCGCGCCCGAACTCTGCGGCAATCTGGCGCGTGATGTAATCCAGCCGGACCGGATTCATCATGTGCAAAGGCTTGAATTTGCCGTTCAAGTCCCACCATTCAGCGGCCATCGCCTCGAACTTGGCGATCTCGGAGGGGTCGACAGTGTTGGTTGCGGACATTTTCTAGGTTCCAGTCGTGACAGGGGACATGGTTTGTGGTTTCAATGCGCGATATAGGATGCTTATGGACAAAGTCGTAGGACAAAACCGCCCCGGTGCCCACCTTTATCCCCCCGTTGATCCCTTTGATCAGCGGATGCTGGACGTGGGCGACGGGCACAGGCTTTATGTGGAACAATGCGGCAATCCCGACGGGATTCCCGTTGTTGTGCTGCATGGCGGTCCCGGTGGTGGATGCAGCCCGGCCATGCGGCGGTATTTCGACCCTGCGCTTTATCGCATTGTTCTGTTCGATCAGCGGGGCTGCGGGAAATCCCGCCCTCATGCCAGCGTCGAGGCGAATACGACATGGCATCTGGTTGCGGATATCGAACTGATCCGCGCAACGTTGGGCATTGACCGCTGGATTGTTTTTGGTGGGTCATGGGGCGCGACGCTGGCCTTGATTTACGCGCAGGCGCATCCGGCACATGTCGCCGCGCTGACGTTGCGCGGCGTGTTTCTGATGACCCAGCCAGAACTTGACTGGTTCTACGGTGGCGGCGCAGGGAAATTCTGGCCCGATCTTTGGGCGCGGTTTTCCGGCATGATCCCTGCGGATGAACACGGTGATCTGATTGGTGCCTATCACAAACGGCTGTTTTCGGGCGATGTGCATCTGGAAACCCGCTATGCCCGCGCTTGGGCGTCATGGGAAAATGCGCTGGCGGCGATGGATAGCGACGGTCTGACAGGCGAAAGCCCTGCTGATTACGCCCGCGCCTTTGCCCGGCTAGAAAACCATTATTTCCAGAACGCCGGGTTTCTGGCTGCGGATCAACAGATTCTGCATCCTGCACAGATGGCAAAAATTGCGGATATTCCCGGCATCATCGTGCAGGGCCGCTATGATATGATCTGCCCACCTGTGTCTGCCTATACGCTGGCGCAGGGCTGGCCCAAGGCGCGTCTGGTGATGATCGGACGCGCGGGGCACGCCTTGTCCGAACCCGGAATATCAGCAGAGCTGGTGCGCAGCATGGATGCTTTGGCAGCACAAAGGGTGATGCTGGGGCTTTAGCCTTTACAGATCAAGGTCAGCCGTTACTATCGCCGCTAGTAATCGGGGATTTAACAGTTTTGGGCAACGTCCTGACGATCATTTTGCAACGTTTGGCGCTGGGCTTTTTGACGCTGCTTATTGTTTCGGTCGTGATTTTTGTGGCGGTAAACCTGCTGCCTGGTGATTTCGCGCAATCGATACTCGGACAGGGGGCGACGCCTGAATCCGTCGCTGCGATCCGCCGTGATCTTGGCTTGGACCAGCCGCTGGTCACGCGGTATTTCAATTGGCTGGGCGGCGCATTGCAGGGCGATTTCGGGTCCAGCTTTGCGCAGGCGAGCTTTGCCAATTTTACCGGATCGGCATCGGGTTCGGGCAGCGTTGCACAGCAAATCGCGCCACGTTTTGCCAATACGATGTTTCTGGCGGCTGTAACTGCTGCCATCGCCGTGCCATTTGCTGTGTTTCTGGGTGTTCTTGCCGCCCTTTACCGCAATTCGATCTTTGACCGCGCGACGAACTTTTTCACGCTCTCGTCCATCTCGAGCCCGGAATTTTTCCTTGCTTATATTCTGATCCTGTTTCTGGCGGTGCTGAACCCGATCCTGCCTTCGGTGTCGAACATTTATAATGGCATGCCATTGGGCGAGCGTTTGGAAAAATCGCTTTTGCCAGCGCTGACGCTGACGCTGGTGGTCACCGCCCATATGATGCGGATGACGCGGGCGGCGATTATCAATCTGCTTGCCTCTCCCTATATAGAAATGGCGCGTCTGAAAGGTGTGTCCCCCATGCGCGTCATCGTGCGTCATGCGCTGCCTAATGCGCTGGCCCCGATCATCAACGTGATCGCGATCAATCTGGCCTATCTCATCACTGGCGTCGTGGTGGTCGAGGTGGTCTTTGTCTATCCCGGTATCGGCCAGCTGTTCGTCGACAGCGTCAAATTCCGCGATATCCCCGTGGTGCAGGCCTGCTGCCTGATCTTTGCTGCCGCTTACATATTGTTGAACCTGACGGCGGATATCATGTCGATCCTTTCTAACCCACGGCTGAGGCATCCAAAATGATGTGGTTCGCCGCTTTCCTGCTGGGGCTTGCTGCTTTGGCCTTTGCGTTCCGTTTTGCGGGGCAGGTCGCCACCGGGCGGGCGCCTTATTTCCGCGATATGACCTTTGGCGTTGCCTATGGCTATTTGCTGGCAGCTGCGGCGCTGATCTGGCTGGTCTGGGCGTATGTGCAGGGGCGCAGCCCTGATCCGCTTGTCGCCAACAAATTCTTTTTCCTGCGGGTGGCGATTGAAGGCTTCATCTTCTTCACGATTGCCGCATGGCTGTTCCGGATCCTTGGCCGCAATGTCGGGACCAAACAGACCAAGCGCCTGTTCCGGTCAATGCCGCTGACGGCTGCGTTCGGGGTGATGATCATCCTTGTCTATATCTTCGTCGCGGTCTTTGCAGGCGTGCTGGCGCCTTACGGTCAGGCCGAGATCATCCGTGGCGTACCTGCCAATATCATGCCGGGCGGGAACGTCGCGATGGGCGGTAACCCTGATTTCCCGCTGGGTACCGACCAGATTGGCCGCGATATCCTGAGCAGGCTGATCTATGGCGCGCAAAACACCGTCGGGATTGCCTTTGCCACCACGGTGATCGCGTTCCTGCTGGGCGGTACCTTGGGTTTTCTGGCAGCGACCTTTGGTGGCTGGCTGGATCAAGTGTTGTCGCGGATGGTTGATGTGCTGATGGCGATTCCGTCGCTTATCTTTGCGCTGCTGCTGATGACAATCGCCAGCGTTTGGGCCCCAAGGCTGGGTATCCCGCAGACCTATTTCATGATCCTGATTATCGCCGTGATCGACAGCACCCGCGTTTACCGACTGGCCCGTGCCGTTGGCCAGAACATCGTTGTGATGGATTATATCGAGGCAGCCAAGCTGCGTGGCGAAGGTCTTGGGTATCTGATGTTCAAGGAAATCCTGCCCAATGCCACCGCCCCTTTGCTGGCCGAATTCGGGCTGCGGTTCTGTTTCGTATTCCTGACCATCGCGTCGCTGTCGTTCCTTGGTGTCGGTATCCAGCCGCCTTTGGCCGATTGGGGCACCATGGTTCGCGATCTGGGCGGTTTCGTGAATTTTGCGCAATTCGCGCCAATGACGGCGACACCACCACTGTTGGCCGCCGGTGCCATCGCCTTGCTTGCCGTTGCGGTGAATTTCGTGGTGGACTGGGCGTTGCACAGATCATCGGGGTTAAAAGATTGATATGACGCAAGAGCCCCTACTTAAAATTCGCGGTATCCAGATCGAAGGACGCAGCGATGAAACGTGGACCCCGATTATCAAAGGCGTGAACCTGACCTTGCAGCGCGGGCAGGTCATGGGCCTGATCGGGGAATCCGGTGCAGGGAAATCCACGCTTGGGCTGGCTGCGATGGGGTATACCCGCGACGGTGTACGGATCAGCGGTGGCACGGTGGAATTTGACGGGATTGACCTGCTGAAAGCCAGCGCCAACGTAAAACGCGACCTGCTGGGCAAGCGCATCGCCTATGTTGCGCAATCGGCCGCAGCAAGCTTTAACCCCGCCCACCGTCTGATTGACCAGCACATCGAAGGGCCTGTGCAGCATGGCCTTTCCGGGCGCAAGGAAAGTGCGGAAGATGGCGTCGCCCTTTACCGCAAACTGCGCCTGCCCAACCCCGAAGAGATCGGTTTTCGCTATCCCCATCAGGTGTCAGGCGGGCAGTTGCAGCGGGCGATGACGGCGATGGCGATGTCCTGCCGCCCTGACCTGATTATCTTTGATGAACCGACCACCGCCTTGGATGTGACCACGCAGATCGAGGTGTTGTCCGCCATTCGCGATATCGTGGCGCAATACAACACCGCTGCGATCTATATCACGCATGATCTGGCGGTTGTGGCCCAGATGGCCGACCGGATCAAAGTACTGTTAAAGGGCGAAGAGGTCGAAACTGCCGAAACCCGCACGATGCTGGACGCACCGACGCAGCAATATACCAAATCGCTGTGGGCTGTGCGCAGCTTTGAACGCCCGACAAAACCGGCGGTGCAGACGGGGGCCGTGCCTTTGGTCAGCGTCCGGAATGTTGATGCGGCCTATGGCAAGGAAAAGGTCCTGCATGACGTCAGCTTTGATATGTTCGCAGGCCGCACCATGGCCGTCGTCGGCGAAAGCGGTTCTGGTAAATCGACGACTGCCCGCTGTATTACAGGCCTTTTGCCGCCAAGTGCAGGGCAAATCCTGTTCGATGGCACCGCTTTGCCTGCCGACTATCGTAAGCGCAGCAAGGACCAGTTGCGTCAGGTCCAGATGATCTATCAGATGGCCGATACTGCGCTGAACCCGCGCATGTCGATCGGCCAGATCATCGCGCGACCTGTGCAATTCTACCTTGGGCTGACGGGCAAGGCCAAACGCCGCCGCGTCGATGCCTTGCTTGAACAGATCGAGCTGGAACCTTCGGAATATTTCCACCGCCTGCCGTCGGAACTGTCCGGTGGCCAGAAACAGCGCATCGGGATTGCGCGTGCTTTGGCGGCTGAACCGCGGTTTATTATTTGTGACGAAGTCACTTCTGCGCTGGACCAGTTGGTTGCCGAAGGCATCCTGCGGCTTTTGGCAAGGTTGCAGGACGAGCTGTCATTGGCCTATATGTTCATCACACATGATCTGGCGACAGTGAAGGCTATCGCCGACGAAGTGGTCGTCATGAAAGATGGCCGCGTGGTCGAACAAGGGCCAAAGGACGAAATGTTCAGCCCGCCGCACCATGCCTATACGGATCTGCTGTTGTCATCAGTGCCGCAAATGGACCCTGATTGGCTAAGCAAACTGCTGGCAGAACGCGGTGTTGATAATATCGGCGATGCAGCCGTTAATAAAATGTAACCGAATCATGGCCCAAAGGGTCAGCAAGACCAAACAGGGAGAAGACGATATGTATGGAATTAGCAGACGCGGTCTATTGAAAACAGGGGTCGCCGCAGGCGTGCTTGGCCTGTCGGGGATGCCGTTGCGCGCGCAAACCCGTGGCGGGAAATTTACCGCAGGCCTTAGCGGGGCGAATACCTCCGACAGCTGGGATGGCCGGACACATTCCGACGTGTTCATGATTGCCGCCGCCTTGGGCGGTGTGTTCGACGCGCTGACCGAAGTTGCCGCTGACGGGTCGCTGGTTGGCGAACTTGCCACCAGCTGGGAAGCCACCCCTGACGCCAAGGTCTGGACGTTCAACCTGCGCGAAGGCGTGACCTTCCACAACGGCAAGTCCTTTGGCGCCGATGACGTCATTGAATCGCTGCAAATGCATGTCGAAGAAGGGTCGCGTTCCGCTGCCCAGCCATTGGTCGCTGCGATCACCGAGATGACCAAGATCACCGAACATCAGGTGCAGTTCACGCTTGAGGCTGGCAATGCCGACTTCCCCTATCTGCTGTCCGATTATCACCTGCTGATCTATCCCGCAGGCCAGATCGAAGAGGCTATCGCCCAAGGTATCGGTACAGGCCTTTACGAGGTCGTCGCCTTTGACCCCGGTGTCCGTTTCGTCGGGCGTCGCTATGCCGATCACTACAAGGGCGACAGCGCAGGTTTCTTTGACGAGGTCGAACTGATCGCGATCAACGACAACACGGCGCGGATGAATGCGTTGATGACCGGTCAGGTCGATGCCGTGAACCGGATCGATTTCCGCCTTGAACCACTGCTGCGCGCAAACCCGAATGTCCGCATTCAGGAAGTCACAGGCAACCAGCATTACACCTTCCCGATGCTGACACAGACCGCGCCTTTCGATGATGTGAACGTGCGCCGTGCGCTGAAATACGGTGTTGATCGTCAGGATATGGTCGACAAGATCCTGCTGGGTCACGGTATGGTCGGCAACGACAGCCCGATTGGTCCTGCAAACCAGTATTACAACGCAGATATGGAACAGCTGGAATACGATCCTGACCGTGCGCGCTATCACCTGCAGCAGGCCGGTCTGGACAGCATCAATATTGATCTATCCGCCTCGAACGCAGCATTTGAAGGTGCCGTTGACGCAGCCCAGCTTTACCAGTCGTCCGCATCCGAAGCGGGGATCAATATCAACGTCATTCAGGAACCGGCTGACGGCTATTGGTCGAACGTCTGGCTGATCAAGCCATTCTCGGCTTCTTACTGGACTGGTCGCGCGACCGAAGACTGGATGTTCTCTTCCGCTTACGAGGCTGGTGTGCCGTGGAACGACAGCCAGTGGGACAACCCGCGCTTTCAGGAACTGCTGTATTCGGCCCGTGCCGAGCTTGATACCGATAAGCGGCGCGAAAAATACTATGAGATGCAGCAAATCCTGCGTGACGATGGCGGCGTGATCATCCCGATGTTCGCCAACTTTGTCGAAGCCGTTGGCAGCCGTGTTGTGACGCCGGATGTTGTGGGCAACACCGCACAGATGGACAACAACCGCATGCTGGAACGCTGGTCGCTGGCGTAAACAGGCTGGATTAGGCGAAACGCCCTGCCACATGGCGGGGCGTTTTTGCATTCCCCTTGCAGTTCACTGCAACTCTGCGTATATCACCCTCAATAGCGGCGTCTTGGCTTCCACCCCCAAGGCTCCACCGGGAAACACCAACGGGCCGCGCGCCCGTTTTTTTATGCTTGGTAGAAACCCATGAATGACCTGATCGCCAAAGCGGCCATTGACCGCCGCATCGCCGAAATCATCACCCCTGTCGTTGAAGACATGGGGTTCGAAATCGTGCGCGTCCGCCTGATGACCGGCAAGGAAAGCACCCTGCAAATCATGGTGCAGCGCCCTGACGGTACGATTGAAGTTGACGAATGTGCCCATATCTCGACCGCTATCAGCGCGGTGCTGGATGTCGAAGACCCGATCGTAGATGTTTACACGCTTGAAGTTTCCAGCCCGGGCATCGACCGCCCGCTGACACGGCTGAAAGATTTCGATCAGTGGAAAGGCTTTGAGGCCAAGATCGAAACCGAGGAACTGATCGACGGTCGTCGGCGGTTCAAGGGCGAACTGGCGGGTATCGAAGGTGATGAAGTCCTGATCGACATCGAAGAAGGCACCATCGGCCTGAAATTTGAATGGCTGTCAGACGCCAAACTGGTGCTGACAGATGATCTGATTCGTGACGTGTTGCGCGGGCGCAAGGATGCGGGCCAGATCGACGAGACCCAATTTGACGAAATTGAAACCATCATTGATGGCGAGGAGAACACCTGATGGCCTATACTTCCGCAAACCAGCTAGAGCTTTTGCAAACCGCAGAAGCCGTGGCCCGCGAAAAGAACATCGAACCCGGTCTGGTCGTCGAAGCGATGGAAGAATCGCTCGCGCGGGCGGCCAAGTCGCGTTACGGCGCGGAAATGGACATCCGCGTCCATATCGACCGCAAGACAGGCCGCGCGACATTCACCCGCGTGCGCACAGTTGTCGAAGATGACGCCGTCGAGAATTATCAGGCTGAATTCACCGTCGCGCAGGCGAAGGAATATATGGACGATCCGCAGATCGGCCAAGAATACAGCGAAGAAGTCCCGCCTGTTGAACTGGGCCGGATCGCGGCACAATCGGCCAAGCAGGTAATCCTGCAAAAGGTCCGCGAAGCCGAGCGTGACAAGCAATACGAAGAATTCAAGGACCGCGCCGGCACGATCATCAACGCGCTGGTCAAGCGTGAAGAATACGGCAACGTCATCGTTGACGTGGGTTCCGGCGAAGCTGTCCTGCGCCGCAACGAAAAGATTGGCCGCGAGGCGTACCGCCCCAACGACCGCATCCGTTGCTACATCAAAGAAGTCCGCCGCGAACAGCGTGGCCCGCAGATTTTCCTGTCGCGCACAGCGCCGGAATTCATGGCTGAACTGTTCAAGATGGAAGTGCCCGAAATCTACGAAGGCATCATTGAAATCAAGGCGGTCGCCCGTGACCCCGGTTCGCGCGCCAAGATCGCTGTCATCAGCTACGACAGCTCGATTGACCCGGTCGGCGCTTGCGTGGGTATGCGCGGCAGCCGTGTGCAGGCCGTTGTGAACGAATTGCAGGGCGAAAAGATCGACATCATTCCATGGAATGAAGATATGCCGACCTTCCTTGTAAACGCATTGCAGCCCGCCGAAGTCAGCAAGGTTGTTCTGGACGAAGAAGCCGGCAAGATCGAAGTCGTCGTACCAGACGAGCAATTGTCGCTTGCCATTGGTCGCCGTGGTCAGAACGTGCGTCTGGCCAGCCAGTTGACTGGTCTGGAGATCGACATTCTGACCGAGGCCGAAGAATCCAAGCGTCGTCAGGCCGAATTTGAAACCCGTACCAAGCTGTTCATGGACACGCTGGATCTGGACGAATTCTTTGCTCAGTTGCTGGTCGCCGAAGGCTTTACCAACCTCGAAGAGGTTGCTTATGTCGAACAGGA
>PUNR01000119.1 GCA_003551805.1 Loktanella sp. | reverse complement strand
GCACGTTATAGGTGCGGCAGGCGGCAGGCGATGCCATGCTTTCGACGCCAATCCCGGCCTCTTCCAGGGTCTGGCGGAATGTGGCTGGCAGATGCGCGATTTCCGCGCCGGTACCGACAAAGACGACATCGACATCTGTCGCGCGGTCAATGATCGCAGCGGTGTCATCGAACCCGTCCCACGCGGAAACACCGGTGGGGAACACCAGCACCGGCCCATGCGTGACCTTGCCGCCGATCCGGAAAAAGCCCGGACCGTAGCCGTCAATCGGGACGGAATCGTTATATCTGATCTCGTTCAGGCGCATCGGGTTTCCGCCTTATGTGTCGATGTGACCGTATTTGGTGCCTGCTGAAGGGTCTTTCTTTGACCAGTCGCGTTTCACGCCCAGCATCAGCACGATGTTCTTCGCAACATAGAGCGATGAATACGTCCCGACAATGATCCCCCATGCAATCGCAAAGACAAAGCCACGGATCACATCCCCGCCCAGCACGATCAATGCGATCAATGCCAGCAAGGTGGTACCCGATGTCATCAATGTCCGGCTCAGCGTTTCATTGGCCGAGATGTTCAACACTTCGACCAAAGGGCGGGATTTGTATTTGCGCAGGTTTTCACGCGCGCGGTCAAACACGACTACGGTATCGTTGATTGAATACCCCACAATGGTCAGAATAGCCGCGATGATCGCCAGATCGAACCTGATCTGTAACAGCGCGAACAGCCCGATCGTCAGCGTCACGTCATGCACCAGCGCGGCCACTGCGCCAACGGCGAACTGCCATTCAAAGCGCAGCCAGATGTAGATCACAATCGCCGTCAGCGCCCCCAGCACCGACCAGATCGCCGTGCGGATCAATTCGCCGGATACTTTTGGCCCGACGCTTTCGACCGATGGAAAAGTGATGTCAGGGGCCACGGACCGCAGTGCATCCTGCACTTGGGCAATGGTCTGGGGTGAAATGCTTTCGTCGCCGTCTTGCGCCTGAATACGGATCATCGCGACGTTCTGGTTGGGGCCAAAGGTGGGGTCGAACACTTCGGTGATGCTGATATCACCAAGGTTCATCGGGGTCAGCGCGTTGCGATAGGCGGCGACATCCACCTGTTCGGTCGATTGCGTCCGGATCGATGTGCCGCCCCGGAAATCGATACCGAAATTCAGCCCGTAGACCAGAAACACCACAACCGAGAGCATCATCATCACCGCCGATGCACCGAAAGTGATCCAGGCATAGCGGAAAAAGTTGATGTTGGTTTCGTCAGGGATCAGGCGCAGGCGCATATGATCAAACCTCGATTGTCTTGGGTCGGCGATATGCGAACCAGATGGAAATCAGCGAACGGGTGACGAAAATCGCAGTAAAGACCGAAGTGATAATCCCCAGACCCAGCGTCACCGCAAAGCCGCGCACAGGGCCGGACCCCAGCGTGAACAGGATCGCCGCCACCATAAAGGTGGTAAAGTTACTGTCGGTAATCGCCGACAGCGCCTTTTCATAGCCAAGCTCGATCGCGCGGGCGGGGCCTTTGGCGGTTTTCATCTCTTCGCGGATACGTTCGAACACCAGCACATTGGCATCAACGGCCATGCCGACGGTCAGCACGATCCCCGCGATACCGGGCAATGTCAGCGTCGCACCGATCAGCGACAGCAGACCAAAGATCAGCCCCAGATTGATGACAAGTGCGATGTTGGCAAACCAGCCGAACAAACCATACGTCAGCCCCATGAACAGCACGACCAGCGCGCCACCCACCATCGCGGCCAACCGGCCTGCATCAATGGAATCCTGCCCCAATTCGGGGCCGATGGTGCGTTCTTCCAGAAACGTCAGTTCTGCAGGCAAGGCACCCGCCCGCAGCAGCACGGCCAGATTGGTCGCGGCTTCGGTCGTGAAATTGCCGGTGATGATGCCGGACCCGCCGGGAATATGGCTTTGGATCGTCGGGGCAGAGATGACTTCGTTATCCAGAACAATCGCAAAGGGCGATCCGATATTGGCCAAAGTATAATCGCCGAAAATCCGCGCGGCAGAGGTATTGAACCGGAAACCGACAGCGGGCCGCCCGTTCTGGTCGAAATCAAGCTGGGCGTTTTCCAACTGCTCGCCCGTCACGACAGGGCGGCGTTCAAGGATGTAATACAGCCCCGGTTCATCCTGTGATGGCACAATGAAATTGCCAGTGCCGGGGGATTGGTTGGCATCCGATGTGCGCGCCACAACAGGGTTAAAGGTCAGCTGCGCAGTCGTGCCCAGCAAATCCTTGACGTCTTGGGCCGATCCGACACCGGGCACCTGCACCAGAACACGGTCAGCGCCCTGACGCTGGATCGTGGGTTCGCGTGTGCCGACCTCGTCGATGCGGCGACGGATGATTTCCAGCGTCTGCAACATCGTGCGTTCATTGACGGCGGACATTTCAGCCTCGCTCAGCGTAATGACCAGCAGATTGCCGTTCAGCCGCACGTCAATGTTGGACGACGCCGCACCCGTAAAGGTCGACACCGGACGGCCCAGACCGCGCACCAGTTCAAAGGCACGGTTGGCCCCTGCCGTTTCCGAAATGCGCACGCGCAATTCGTTTGGCACGCCTTCTTCGCGGGTCACAAAACCGACCGTATCGCGTTCGGCAGCCAGCACATCGCGGACCTGTGGCCAGAACCCTTCCAGGAAGGCTTCGTGGACATCTTCAACTGCGACTTCGACCAGCAGATGCGCACCGCCGCGCAGATCAAGACCCAGATTAACCAGATTTGACGGCAGAAAGCCGGGCCAAAGCCCGGCATCCTGTTCCAGTGCCGCATTGGTCTGGCCGCTGGCGATCACTGCGCGTGCGTCATTGGCGGTTTCGACACGGCCGTAAAAACCGTTAGGCAGGGCCAGCATCAGCCCGACCACAACGGTCAGCCAGATCATGATCTGCTTGGGAAAAGAGATAGTCAGCATGATGCGGCCTTTTCGGGCGTCTTCAGGTTTTTGTGGGTTCGGTCTTGTTCAGCACGGAAACAATGGTGCCTTTGATCACGCGCACGTTGACGCCTGATGCGATCTCGACTTCGACCTCTTCAACTTCGTCTTTGACCTTGGTGATCTTGCCGATGACACCGCCTTGGGTGACAACCTGATCGCCGCGGCGCAGGGCGGCCAACAGGGCTTTATGCTCTTTCAGCCGTTTTTGCTGTGGCCGGATCAGCAGGAAATACATGATCCCGAAGATCAACAGCAACATAATAAGGTCGGCAGGTCTCATCTCAAATCCCTTGTGTTGGTCTGGGCTGTCCCGCCCGTTGGTCGCGAGAACCTAAAAGCTGCGCAGGTGATTTGCAACACGGTCCAATTATCCCTGCCATATGGGGCAAGGGGGCGTGCGATGCAATCGCGCAGGCTTGCCAAAGCCGTGAATTTAGCGCGACGGCGCAATAAAGGCCGCGTGTCGGCGATGGCGCGGCTGCGCACTTTCCTCTGCCGTAAATCTGCGGCATATGTCGCACCAAGTAACCAAGCCAAGGAACCGACCCATGCATGATATCCGCCTGATCCGCGATAACCCGGATGCGTTTGATGCGGCTTTGTCCCGTCGTGGCTTGGCACCCGTCGCAGCACAGGTGCTGGCGCTGGACGAGGCGCGCCGCAAGCTGATCCTTGCCGCCGAAACCGCGCAGGCCGAGGCGAACAAAGCCTCTAAAGAAGTAGGCGCCGCCAAAGCCCGCGGCGACGAGGCGGAATTTGCGCGTCTGCGCGGAATCGTGGCCGAAAGCAAAGCGCAGATCGCGGCGATGAATGAACAGGCCAAGGCGCAGGATGCCGCGCTGAACGATTTGCTGGCGACCTTGCCCAATCTGCCTGATCCAAGCATCCCAGATGGCAAGGACGAGGCGGATAACGTCGAAATCCGCCGCCACGGCAACCCGCGCAACTATGCTTTTGCGCCGGTCGAACATTACGAGATTGCCGGCATCAAGCCCGGCATGGATTTCGAGACGGCGGCGAAACTGTCGGGCAGCCGCTTTGTGCTGCTGTCGGGCGCTGTCGCGCGCCTGCACCGCGCATTGGCGCAATTCATGCTTGACCTGCATGTCGATGAACACGCCCTGACCGAAACGATCACCCCCGTCATGGTGCGCGAGGACATGATGTATGGCACCGGCCAATTGCCAAAATTTGGCGAGGATTCGTACCAGACCACCAATGGCTGGTGGCTGATCCCCACCGCCGAAGTGACGCTGACCAATATCGTTAATGGTGACACGGTTGACGAAGCCACCCTGCCCCGTCGGCATGTGGCCCACACTTTGTGCTTCCGGTCCGAGGCCGGATCGGCGGGCCGTGATACGTCGGGCATGTTGCGCCAGCACCAGTTCGAAAAGGTCGAGATGGTCAGCATCACAACACCGGATACATCGGCCGCGGAACATGACCGCATGACACGCTGCGCCGAAACCGTGCTGGAAAAGCTGGAACTGCCTTACCGGACAGTCGTGCTATGCGCAGGCGATATGGGGGCTGGTGCCACCAAGACGCATGATATCGAAGTCTGGCTGCCCGGCCAGAATACTTACCGCGAGATCAGCTCTATCTCGGTTTGTGGTGATTATCAGGCGCGGCGGATGAATGCCCGTTTCCGCCCTGCCGGTGGCGGCAAGCCGGAATTCGTCCATACCCTGAACGGGTCGGGGCTGGCCGTGGGGCGCACGCTGATCGCGGTGGTAGAAAATGGCCAGCAAGAAGACGGATCGGTTGAATTGCCCGCCGTGCTGCATAAATACTTGGGTGGAAAGACAAAGATTGATCCGGCCGGAAAGCTTGTGTGACACGGCCACCCGCAGGTGGCTGCGGCAGGATCGGAGCCTCCGGCGGGGATATTTATTCTCTGACGATGACAGGATAATGGTGTTTGACCTGTGCAAACCCGCAGCTTTTGGTGGAATGGTGACATGACAAATATACGCGCGATCCTGACCTTGCTTTTCACGCTGACCTTTGTGGTCTCGCCCTATTTCACCAGTCCGTTTTCGGGGTTTCGGGCAGACCAGCTGCCGATCCCGCAGATTGATCCGCCGATCCAGCCTGCGGGCTATGCTTTTGCGATCTGGGGGCTGATTTACGGCTGGCTGGTGGTGTCGGCGGTTTACGGGCTGTGGCGGCGTCCGCGCAACCGCGCCTGGGACAAGGTCCGCACGCCGCTGATCGTCAGTCTTGCACTTGGCACGCCCTGGCTGGCCATTGCCAATGCCAGCGCTGTCTATTCCACAGTCCTGATCTTTGCCATGGCCGGAACAGCGATTGCCGCCGTTCTGGTCGCGCCAAGGGCAGACCGTTACTGGCTGCGCGCGCCGGTGTCTGTCTATGCTGGCTGGCTGACAGCCGCGTCTTTTGTCGCTTTGGGCAGCACTGCAGCCGGATACGGCATTTTGATGGGCGCGCTTGGTTGGGCCTATCTGGGGATTATCGCGGCACTTGGCGTGGCGGTGTTTGTCCAATTGCGCAGCGGTGCGCCCGGTTACGGTCTGACCGTGATCTGGGCCTTGTTCGCGATCATCATGTCCAATGGTCTGGACCAATGGACAGTCAGCCTGCTGGCAGGCGCGGGCATTACGGTGATGACCATTGTGACCATCACCAGCACAGGCCGCTCTATTTCTTGAGGTGCTTTGACAGGCGCGACGGCTGCGAGGATTTCTTGTCCTTGTAGGGGTTCTTGTCACCCTGATCGCGCAAGTAAAGCCGGATCGGCGTGCCCGGCATATCAAAATCGGCCCGCAACCCGTTGACCAGATAGCGTTTATAGCTTTCGGGCATCAGATCGGGGTGCGATGTCATGACGACAAAGGCAGGCGGGCGCGTCTTGACCTGTGTGGCATAGCGCATCTTGATCCGCTTGCCGCCGGGTGCGGGTGGCGGGTGCTGTTCCAGCATCCCCACCAGCCAGCGGTTCAGCTGCGCAGTCGTGACACGGCGGTTCCAGACATCGTGCGCGCGCATGATTGCCTGCTGTAACTTGTCCAGACCCTTGCCGGTCTTGGCTGACACCGTCACCAAAGGCGCGCCGCGCAATTGCGGCAGCAAGCGTTCGAAACTTTCGCGCAGCACGCGCAGTTTGTCCTGCTTGTCGTCTTCGGTATCCCATTTGTTCACCGCGATCACCACGGCGCGGCCTTCGCGTTCGGCAAGGTCGGCGATGCGCAGGTCCTGCTGTTCAAACGGGATTTCCACATCGAGCAGCACGACAACGACTTCGGCGAATTTCACAGCGCGCAGACCGTCGGACACAGACAGCTTTTCCAGCTTTTCATGGATCTTGGCCTTGCGGCGCATGCCCGCGGTGTCAAAGATCCGCATAGGCACACCCACACCATCCGGCCCCGCCCAGACCTGTTTGACGGAAATCGCATCGCGGGTGATCCCGGCCTCTGGCCCGGTCAGCAGACGTTCTTCGCCGATGATCTTGTTAATCAGCGTGGATTTACCTGCGTTCGGGCGGCCCACGACAGCAATCTGAAGCGGTTTGGCATCGGTCGGCACGCGCGGCGCGTCTTCGTCATCTTCGCCGACGTCCACATCCACCTCGGGGGCGTCAAGGGCGGCGCGTTCTTCGAATGCCATTGCAATCGGACGCAGCGCATCCATCAATTCGCCCATGCCTTCGCCGTGTTCGGCAGAAATCCGGATCGGCTCGCCCAGTCCCAGCGCGTAAGCCTCTAGAATAGTGGCGTCAGCGGCGCGGCCTTCGCCTTTGTTCGCGGCAAGGATCACGTTAGCGTTTTTCTTGCGCAGGATATCCGCAAAGACCTGATCGGCTGGCAAGACCCCTGCCCGCGCGTCGATCATGAACAGGCAGACATCGGCCATTTCCACGGCGCGTTCGGTCAGGCGGCGCATCCGCCCTTGCAGGCTGTCGTCGGTCGCTTCTTCAAGGCCGGCGCTGTCAATCACGGTAAAGCGTAGATCGGCGATCCGCCCTTCGCCTTCGCGCAAATCGCGGGTGACGCCGGGCTGATCGTCGACCAAGGCCAGCTTTTTGCCAACCAGACGGTTGAACAAGGTGGATTTGCCCACATTGGGACGGCCCACGATGGCAAGGGTAAAGGTCATATCAAGGCTCCGGACAGGTCTAAACCCGTCCGCTACACCATTCGCGCGTTAACGGAAAGCGTGCAATTGACCAGTCTTGCTGATGACGTAAAGCGTCTGCCCTGCAACAACAGGTGCCGATGCCGCGCCACCGGGCAGATCGACCGTGCCGATCAGGGCGCCAGAGGCCGGATCAAACTGCCGGATCAACCCGTCAGAGGATGCCACAATCAGACGCCCGCCAGCCAGAACCGGCCCGAAATGCGCCACGACGCTGCGCTGGCGGCGGGTGTTTGTGCCCAGAAAATCTGGCAGCGGAACGCGCCAGACCGGTGCGCCATTGGCGGCGTCAAGCCGGACGAGTTCGCTGATGTCATTCACCATAAAGACTGATCCGCCCGCAGGCCAGACAGGGCCGACAGCGCCTTCGCCGGCGGTCCAGATGCGGTTACCGTCACGGATATCAAAGGCCACGCTGCGCCCGCCAAAGCTGGCGACATAGACCGTGTTGCCGTCGATCACCGGCCCGCCTGCGATATCGCTGACAAGGCTTGCCGCACGCCCGACACGGTCGCCCGCGACAACATTGGACCAGCGCGGCAGACCGCCTGCGGCGAATGTCGCCAGAACCTCGCCCGAGGGGAAAGGAATAACCACGGTGTCACCGCTGACAGCCGAAGACGCGCTGCCTGCAAAGGTTGTCACCGACGGTGTGCCGCTTTGCTGCCAGCGTGTCAGCCCGGTGGCGGCATCAAGCGCCCAGGCGGTGCTGTCACTGCCCACGACATGGACCAGATCACCGCTAAAGGTGGGGGCCGCATTGACCGGCGCATTCAGGTTCTTGTCCCAGATGACTTCGCCGGTGGCGGCGTTCAGCGCTGTGATTTCGCCAAAGCCGGTGGTCGCATAGACCCGACCAGCACCAAAAGACACTGCCCCGCCCGAGGCCGCATTCGGGTTGAACCGTTCCGGTGTCAGGTTGCGCGACCAGATCCGTTGGCCATTGGTGGATGTTGCGGTGACTGTCGCGCGGGCATCAACCGTATAAACCACACCGCCTGCAACAACAGGATCACCGGTGATCCGCGCGCGGCGGCTGTCGCCTGCCCCGATATCGGCCACAAAGACCGGCTGCAGTGCCGCGCCAAGGGCGGGATGCGCGATCGTATGAGAGGCACCGCCGTTGCGGTGGGTCCAGTCGGCGTTGGCCTGCGCCTGTGGCAGGGCCAGCGGCCTGATCTGGTTAACGCTTGCGGCAGTGTCGCGGACGTCGAACCTGTCGCCGGGAAGAATGACCTGATCCTCGCCACAAGCGGCCAGAACCGACAGGGCAAATGCTGCACCGATGAATGATCTGATTTTCATGGTCGGTCCAATCCGGTTATGGAATTTGCGTTGGCGTTGAGTTTGCAACATCTTCACCCAAGGCAATCAGCAGGCTTTGCGCCCGTTCCTGCAAACCGCGGGTCACGGCGGCATCTTCGGTAATCTGGCGCATCAACGCAACCGCCCCCGCCTGATCGCCGCCTTCAAGCGTCAGATACGCCATCTGTTCCAGCGCCAGCAGGCGAAACGGCTGGCCGGGTTGTGCCAATGCCTCGAGCGCGGCCAGACGTGTGGCATTATCCCCCACCGGCAGCATTGCGGCCTTGATCGCGGCCAGATCACGGTAAATCGCTGGCACATCGCCGCGCGCGGCAAGTTCACCCAATGTCGCGGCTGCGGCGTCGATTTCGCCAGCCTCTTGCTGTGTCGACGCCGTCAACAGGGCGGTCACGACGGCGGCGTTGCCGCTTGCCTCGACGCCTGACATGGCGGCGGCGCGCACAGCTTCGTCATTTTCGCCCAATGCGGCTAGCAGGGCGTCGCCCGCGGCTTCGGCTGCGGCGCGGTCTTGGGCTGCGCGGTATTCGTTCCACGCTGTGCCACCCACGATGCCCAGAACGATGACGACAGCGATCCAGCCGTAGCGACGCAGATAGCCAAACAGCTTTTCGCGCCGCATTTCTTCGGTGACTTCGTTGATAAAACTGTCTGAATCGCTCACCCGAACCCCCGTATCCGCCATGATTGGCGTTTGCTTGCAGGGTTCATATCGCGAAGCGCGCCTGCGGGACAAGAGCAGAGCGACGTTTGCCTGCCCTCATTGGCGGATTCCGACAGATCGCCAAGTGATTAAGCGCCCCGCAAACGCCATTGCCACGGCATTTTGCCCGTCAAAGGCCACTGCCACAGCGACAGATCACAATTTTGTCGTCAGGCGCAGTGCTTATCGGGCTAATCCATCACTTTCTTGACGAATTGAGATTTTAGCCCCATCTGCCCGAAACCCGCGATCTTGCAATCGATGTCATGATCGCCACTGACCAGACGGATGCCTGTCACCTTGGTGCCGACCTTCAGCGCGGTGGATGATCCTTTGACCTTCAGATCCTTGATGACGGTCACTGTATCGCCGTCTTGCAGAATGTTGCCAACAGCATCGCGCACCACGTCATCCGCGACCGTTTCAAGGGACCATTCATGCCCGCAGGCAGGGCAATTCAGCAAAGCATCCACCGCATAGGTGAAATCGGCACCACATTCGGGACAAGTCGGAAGCGTGTCGGGCATGGTCATCTTTCCTTCGAAAAGCAGCGCAGGGGAAATCCTGCGCTACGCTATTTCTTCTTCGGACTGGCGGTTCCACAGATGCGCATAGCGGCCATCCTGCGCCAAAAGCGCGTCATGCCGCCCCTGTTCGACGATCACGCCGTCTTCAAGCACCACAATCAGGTCGGAATCGGCAATCGTGGACAGGCGGTGCGCGATGGTGATGACGGTGCGGCCCTGGCCCATCGCCTTCAGCTCTGCCTGAATTTCCATTTCGGTCTGGGTATCAAGCGCGCTTGTCGCCTCGTCCAAAAGCAGGATCGGCGGGTTCTTCAGCAAGGTGCGTGCGATACCAACACGCTGTTTTTCACCACCCGACAGCTTTAGCCCGCGTTCACCGACCTGTGTCTGATAGCCATCTGGCAGGCTGACGATGAAATCATGGATCTTGGCCGCTTTGGCGGCAGCGATGATCGCCTCTTCGCCCGCGTCGGGGCGGCCATAGGCGATGTTGTAATGCACGGTGTCGTTGAACAGCACGGTATCCTGCGGCACGACACCGATCTGGGCATGCAGGCTGTCTTGGGTCACATCGCGCACGTCTTGTCCGTCGATCAACAGCGCACCACCAGTCACATCATAAAACCGGAACAAAAGCCGCCCGATGGTGGATTTCCCCGACCCCGACGACCCCACAATCGCCACCGTCTGGCCGGGGGCGACATCCAGATTGATCCCCTTCAAAATGCCGCGTGCCGCATCATAGCCAAAGGTGACATCACGCAAACTGACCCGCCCGCCATTCACCGCCAGGGGTTTGGCGTCCGGCGCATCGCGCACTTCTGCCGGTTGGCCCAGCAGGTCGAACATATCGCCCATGTCAATCAGGGCCTGCCGGATTTCGCGGTAAACCGTGCCAAGAAAATTCAGCGGCATGGTGATCTGGATCATGTAGGCGTTGACCATGACAAAATCACCGACGGTCAGATCACCGCGCTGCACGCCGAACGCGGCCATCACCATAACCAGCACCAGCCCACCGGTAATCAGCACCGACTGGCCAAAATTCAGAAACGCTAGCGAATAATTGGTGCGGATTGCTGCGTTTTCATATTGCGCCATGGCACGGTCATAGCGGTCTGCCTCCCACTTTTCGGCGCCGAAATACTTGACCGTTTCAAAGTTCAAAAGTGAATCAATCGCCTTTTGATTGGCGTCCGTGTCCTGATCGTTCATGATCTTGCGGATTTTCACCCGCCATTCGGTGATCGAAAAGGTAAACCAGACATAAAGCGCGATGGTCCCCACCACGACCGCCAGATACCAGACATCGAACAGGAAAAACAAAACCACCGCGATCATCAGCAGTTCCAGCACCAATGGCCCCATCGAGAACAGCAGGAACCGCAGCAGGAAATCCACACCTTTGACACCGCGTTCGATCACTCGGCTCAGCCCGCCAGTCTTGCGCGTGATGTGATAGCGCAGCGACAAACGGTGGATATGGGTAAAGGTTTCCAAGGCAAGCTGGCGCAGCGCGCGCTGGCCGACGCGGGTAAAGATCACATCGCGCAATTGCTG
>PUNR01000304.1 GCA_003551805.1 Loktanella sp. | reverse complement strand
TTCAACAAAAGGCGGCACGCCGCCATGGCGCGCCACCGCCGCTGGCCCCGCGTTATACGCCGCCAGCGCCAGCCGCCATGTGCCGAACGCATCATATTGCATCCGCAGATAGCGCGCGCCGCCGTCCAGATTGGCCTGTGGATCATGCGGATCAACCCCCAGATCACGCGCAGTGGCTGGCATCAGCTGCGCCAGCCCGATTGCGCCCTTGTGTGACACGGCCTGCGGGTTCCAGCCGCTTTCCTGCTGGATCAGGCGCAGGAACAATTCCTCTGGCACGCCGTGGCGCTGCGCTGCGGCCCGCGCAAGTGGTAGATAATCGCCCTTATAGCGCCCCTGATACACGACTGCTGCGGGCGGCACGGTGACGCGCGGCGGCTGAAGGTTGACGGAACTGGAATATTGCTGTGCTGCGCGCCCTTCCAGCACCCTGATCTGGCTTTCAAACATCGCCGAACGCGCGGCGGCGGATGCCGGATCCTGTGTGGCACCCATTGTGCCTGCCATACAAAAAACACCGCCCAGAAACGATCGCAAAATATGCATCACATAATCCAATACTTAAATGCCGTCACATTACCGCTTTTTTGGGTTTCAACCAAGCCCCAGATATTGTGACAGGCTTTACAAGGTGTCCTTAACCTTGTTGTGGCATCCCGTGTCTGTCACAAAAGCCGCAACAGAATCGAAGGAGAATCCCATGGCCGGATCAGTGAACAAAGTCATCCTTATCGGCAATCTGGGCGCCGACCCCGAAGTGCGCAGCTTTCAGAACGGCGGCAAGGTCGCGAACCTGCGCATCGCCACGTCCGAGACGTGGAAAGACAAGAACACCGGCGAACGCCGCGAAAAGACCGAATGGCACACCGTCGCCATCTTTTCCGAAGGTCTGGTGCGCGTGGCCGAACAATATCTGAAAAAAGGGTCAAAGGTTTACATCGAAGGTAAATTGCAGACCCGCAAATGGCAGGACCAGTCCGGTGCCGACCGCTATTCCACCGAAGTCGTCCTGCAAGGATTGGGCAGCACGCTGACCATGCTTGACGGGCGCAGCGATGGCGGCGGCGGTGGTGGCGATAGTTACGGTGGCGGCGGCTATGTCGGCGGTGGCAGCAGCGGCGGTGGCGGTCGCAGCCAGAATGATGGCGGCTATGGCGGCGGCGCACCTTCGGGCGGCAGCGACATGGACGATGAAATCCCGTTCTGATCCATGCTGGCGCTTAGCCCTGAGACACACCTTTTTCTTTTGAACGCAGGCCTGCTTGGGGTGGCCTATTTCGGGGTCTACCCCGGCCTGCGGGTGAAAACTCTGGGCCGGATCGCGACGATTGACGCCGCCGTGACAGCGATGGCGGTCAGTCTGGCCGGCGCGTGGTACTGGGGATCAGATGTGGCGTTCAACCTGCTGATCTTTCAGACAAACTGGCTGATCTTTACACTTGTCACGCTGTTTGTTCTGGAAATCCCGCTGGTGGTCTGGTTCCTGCGCAAATACCGGTCCGACTGGCGCGACGACGATTCCTGAACCGGCCCGCTGCGCGGGCGCGGGCGCGCCGCGCGGGGATATTTATACTCTGACGATGATCAGCCTTGTGGTGCGTTCAAGGCGTCGCGCAACAGCGTCAGCACCGTATCGCGCGGCACGTCCGACGTGATGAACGCATCGCCAATCCCGCGCGCCAGAATAAAGCGCAATTGCCCATCCTGTACCTTTTTGTCCTGCCCCATCAGGTCCAGCAGTGCCGCTGCATCCGGCAAATCGCCTGCGATATCGCGGATATCGACCTTCATGCCCATGTCACGTAGATGCGCGCGCACGCGGCTTGGGTCTTCTTGCGAACACAGGCCAAGCCGTGCGGAGAGTTCAAACGCCAGCGCGCAGCCGATGGCGACGCCTTCGCCATGCAGCAGCCGGTCGGAATAGCCCGTGGCCTGTTCCAGCGCATGACAAAACGTGTGCCCAAGGTTCAACAGCGCCCGGTCGCCCTGTTCGGTTTCATCGCGCTGGACGATATCGGCCTTCATTTCACAAGACCTCGTGACCGCGCGCACCCGTGCTGCCATATCGCCTGCCGCCATGTCGGGCGCTGCCGTTTCCAACCAGTCAAAAAAAGCCGCATCCCCCAGCAGGCCGTATTTCACCACCTCGCCATAGCCCGCCAGAAAATCGCGCCGCGGCAAAGTACCCAGCAGATCGGTATCGGCCAGCACAAGTGCCGGCTGGTGAAACGCCCCGACAAGGTTTTTGCCATGCGGTGAATTGATCCCCGTCTTGCCCCCGACAGAACTGTCTACCTGCGCCAGCAGGCTGGTCGGCATCTGCACGAAACGCACGCCGCGCCGCAGGATCGCCGCAGCAAAGCCTGCCAGATCGCCGATCACACCGCCGCCAAAGGCGATGACCAGATCGCGCCGTTCGACCTTTTGGGCCAGCAGCCATTCGACCACGTGTTCAAGCTGTGCCCAGCTTTTCGTGGCCTCGCCCGCAGGCAGGGTCAGGGCGGCGGATGTCAGCCCTGCCTCTGACAATGACGCTTGCAAGGCGGGCAGATGCAGGGCTGCGACGTTTTCGTCGGTCACGATGCAGATGTGCCGCCGCCCGCCCAAGCCCGCCAGATGCGTGCCTGCCTGCGCAATCAGGCCCGGCCCGATATGGATGTCATAAGCGCGGCCCGGCAGATCAACATGGACTTTGGCGGTCATTTAAAGCGTCTCCAGAATATCGGGGCGGGTGGCCAGCAGGCGCAGCGCGCTTTGTGTCGTCTGTTCGATCGAGGCGTGAAAACCGATGGGCAAGCGCAGCCCTGCCTGCGCATAGAATTCACGCCGTTCCGCCAGCAGGCGCGCCAAAGTACCCTTGGGGTCGGGGGTGCGCAGCAGGGGCCGGGTGTCTTTGTGCCGGACCCGTTCCCACAATATTTCCAGATCCGCATCCAGCCAGACCGCAATCGCATCGCGCGCAATCATGTCGCGGTTTTCTGCGGCTAAAAACGCACCACCGCCGGTGGAAATGATCCCCGGTGGCCCCGCCAGCAGACGGCGCAGCACCTCGGTTTCGCGGCGGCGAAAGAAGGCTTCGCCGTCGCGGGCAAAGATTTCCGCAATGCTAAGCGCTGCTGCCTCTTCGATCGCGCTGTCGCTGTCCACGAACGGCACATCCAGCGCAGCCGAAAGCGCGCGGCCAATGGCGGTTTTGCCTGACCCCATCATGCCCACAAGGACCACTTTGCGCTTCAGCTTATATGCTGCCGCACGCGCCATGCCGCATCCTTTGCCAATTCATCGGCTATCACACGCCGAAGTTAATTATTTGCGCATGAATGCCGTGATATTCCCCGAAAGACCATATATAAACGCAGCATAAGTGGCATCAGACCACACAACAGGGCACAGCAGATCGGGGCAGGCAATGTGGCGGTTTATCAAAGTCGTTTTCTTTTTACTTATCCTGATCGGGATCGGGCTGGTCGGCTATGCCTATGTGGGTCCGGTTCTTTTTCCCGCTGATTTTGCAGCCCCCGCACAAGAGGTGAACCGCCCTGTCACGTTTGACACGAACTAAAGGGCTGGCCGCGTTTCTGGTGCTGGCTGCGGGCCCTGCGATTGCGCAGGACCCTTTGTCATCTATCGATTGGCTGTCGCAAGAGGCTGTGACAGTCCCGTCAATCGACGAATCCCCTGCCGTCAGCGATGCCACCGCCCCTGAAATCAACGTCACCCCGCTGGACCGGCAATCCAAGGATCCTGTCGGGCTGTTGCCGCCTGACGTCACCGGGCTGGCGCGCAATATCTGGTCTTCAAGCCGCGAAGAAACACTGGTTGATCTGATCCAGCTTGACCGGCGCGAATCGCTGCCGGCGATCCGGGAATTTGTCAAAGTCCTGATGCTGGCAGAGGCTGATCCGCCGCTGGGTGCCGGTGCCGAAGGGGCGCTGTTTCTTGCGCGGGTGGATAAGCTGGTGGAACTGGGTGCGGTCGAACAGGCCAAATCGCTGATCGAATTGGCCACACCTGACACAGCACCGGTGTTCCAGCGCTGGTTTGACGTGTCGTTGCTGATGGGCACCGAAGATGCGGCCTGCCGTGTGATGAATGACACGCCTGCGCTGGCACCCAATTACATCGCGCGTGTGTTTTGTCAGGCGCGCGCAGGCGAATGGGCGCTGGCGGTGCTGTCGCTGAACACGCACCGCGTGCTGGGCGATATCAGCCCTGCTGAAAATGATATCCTGTCGCGTTTTCTGGACCCTGAATTGTTCGAAGGCGAACCGCCCTTGACCGCGCCGCGCGACGTGACACCGCTGTTGTTCCGCCTGCACGAAGCCTTTGGCGAACCGCTGGTCACGTCGGGTCTGCCTTTGGCTTTTGCCCATGCCGACCTGCGCGGCAACAACGCATGGCGCGCACAGCTTGATGCCGCCGAACGGCTGGCGCGGCAGGATGCGGTATCTGAAAACGTCCTGCAAAAGTTCTATACCGCGCGCACGCCTGCTGCCTCTGGCGGGATTTGGGACAGGGCGGCGGCGATCATCCGGCTGGACAACGCCGTCACCGAAGGCGACGCGACAGCCGTCAGCCGCCACCTGCCCGCCGCATGGGACGCGATGAAACAGGCCCGCACAGAGGTGCCTTTTGCCAAGCTTTACAGTGCCGCATTGCAAGACATGGACCTGACCGGCGAAGCCCGAGAAATTGCCTTTCGTGTCGGCCTGCTATCGCCTGACTACCGCAGCGTCGCGGATCAGCTGGATGACGAAGACGGGTTCGACCCCTTCCTGATCGCTATCGCCAAAGGCCGCCCGCAAGATGTGCCGGTCACTGCGCCGCGTGCTTTGGCCGTGCAATCCGCGTTCTCCAACGCCACCGCCCCTGTGGAACTGCAATATCTGGTCGCCAACGGCAAAACCGGCGAAGCAATGCTGCGCGCCGTAATCTTGTTCAACGAAGGTTTCGCCGGTGATGCACGGTCCCTGACCGACGCTTTGGCCTTGTTCCGGCTTGTCGGGCTGGAAGACATCGCGCGGCGTGCGTCCTTGCAACTGATGATACTGGACAGGGCAACGTGACCGGACCCGACCTGATGGCACGCTGGGTGCAGACGTTCCTGCAGGCGCAGGCCGCCGAACTGGACGCTGCGACCAACACGCAACTGGCCTATGCGCGCGACCTGCAAGGGTTTGCGCAATGGCTGGCCGACCGTGGCCTGCATTTCATGCAGGTAACGCAGGACCAGATCGAAAGCTACCTGATCGATTGCGAGGCCGAGGGCCTTGCCAAATCCACCCGCGCGCGCCGCCTATCCGCGATCAAACAATTGTTCCGTTTCGCCTTTGACGAAGGCTGGCGCAGCGACAATCCTGCGATGCAGATCAAGGGACCGGGGCGCGCGCAACGCCTGCCCAAAACGCTTGATCTGGCACAGGTGGACCGTTTGCTTGACGCCGCACGCGCCAGCCCGCGCGACGCCTTGCGCAATACCTGCCTGATGGAACTGCTTTACGCCACGGGGATGCGGGTCAGCGAATTGGTCAGCCTACCGCTTTCGGCGGCACGCGGCGATCCACGCATGTTGCTGGTGCGCGGCAAAGGCGGCAAGGAACGGCTGGTGCCTTTGTCCCCACCTGCCCGCGCCGCAATGGCAGCCTATCTGACCGCACGCGACGCTGCCGAAGAAGACGCGCGCAAGGCCGGCAAGCCTGCGTCGAAATTCCTGTTCCCGTCGCATGGCAAATCAGGGCATCTGACGCGGCACCGCTTTTTTGCGCTGATCAAGGAATTTGCGGTCACGGCAGGCATATCACCTGCCAGCGTCACACCGCATGTGCTCCGCCATGCCTTTGCCACCCATCTTCTGGCAGGTGGTGCTGATCTGCGGTCGATCCAGACGATGCTGGGCCATGCCGATATCGCCACGACCGAGATTTACACCCATGTCCTTGACCAGCGCCTAAGCGACCTTGTTTTGCAACATCATCCACTGTCCAAGGCAAGCAAGGCTTGAACCGGCCGCAAGCGCAGGCAATATAGGCCTAAATCACCCAAAGGCATCAAATGGACCCCGCAACATTCGACACGGCATTCTGGGCAACAGCGGGGGGCATCGTTGTCCTGCTGTTCCTGTCGGCTTTCTTTTCCGGTTCTGAAACCGCATTGACAGCCGCTTCGCGGGGGAAACTACGCTCTGCCGCGGATAAAGGATCGGCAGGTGCGGAACGGGCGCTGAAAGTCACCGAAGACAATGAACGGCTGATCGGGTCAGTCCTGTTGGGCAATAACGTGGTCAATATTCTGGCCACATCGCTTGCCACTGCTATTCTGACCAAAGTGTTCGGACAAAACGGCGTCGCTGCCGCCACGCTGATTATGACCCTTCTGGTGCTGATCTTTGCCGAGGTGCTGCCGAAAACCTACGCCATCACCAATCCTGAAAAGGTCGCATCCACCGTCGCCCGTCCGATCGGTCTGATCGTTCTGGTGTTTTCACCCATCGTCACGGCAGTGCGTTTTCTGGTGCGCGGGGTGCTGTATATGTTCGGTGTACGCACCGACCCTGACAGCAATATCCTCGCCGTGCGCGAAGAAATCGCAGGTGCCTTGCAGCTGGGCCATTCCGAAGGCTGGGTCGAAAAAGAAGACCGCGACCGAATTCTGGGTGCGCTGGACCTGAACGAACGCACCGTAGAAGAGGTGATGTTGCACCGTTCCGGTATTGAAATGGTCGATGCCAACCTGCCTGCGCAGGACATTCTGGCACAAATCCTGCAAAGCCAGCACACACGCCTGCCGCTGTACCGTGACAACCCTGAAAACATCATCGGCGTGATCCATGCCAAAGACCTGCTGCGCGCGATGCATAAATTGCTGGGCGGCGGCATCGTGGACGGGCAAGGGCTGGCCGCCTTTGACGTGATGAAAGTCGCGATGCCCCCCTATTTCGTGCCTGAAACCACGACTCTGGGTGACCAGATGCGCAACTTCCTCAAGCGCAAAACGCATTTTGCCTTGGTGGTGGATGAATATGGCGGTCTAGAAGGGCTGATCACGCTCGAAGACATCCTTGAAGAAATCGTCGGTGAAATCGCCGATGAATTCGACGAACCCGAAGAAGACCAGATCGCGCCCACCGCAGACGGCGCCTATATCGTGGACGGCGGCATCACGATCCGCGACCTGAACCGCGCGCATGATTGGCAATTGCCCGATGACGAAGCCAACACCGTCGCCGGTCTGGTGATCCACGAAGCCCAGATGATCCCTGTCGTGGGGCAGGTCTTTTCTTTCCACGGCTTCCGGTTCGAGGTGCTGGCAAAAGAAGAAAACCGTATCGCCACACTGAAAATCCGCCAGCTATAGCCGCGACCTGCACCGCGACATCGCGGGCCATTGGCAATGGGCGCAGCACGCCCCATATCAGACCCATGATGAAGTTTTTACCGATCCTCATAGCGCTGGTATACGGATATGCGATGTTCCGTTTTTCCGTCTGGCGGACTGCGCGCGAATTGGATGAAAAATCCACCGAACTGGCCGACCCGATCCTCAAGGTGTTGATGGACCGGATGGCAAAGGCGCTCGATATCGACCGGATCCGCGTGCATATCTACGAAATCCCGCAGGTCAACGGTCTGGCCGCCCCCGACGGGCGCATCTTCATCACCCGCGGTTTTTTCAACAAATACCGTGCCGGTCAGGTCACCGCCGATGAAATGGCCAGCGTGATCGCGCATGAACTCGGCCATGTCGCCTTGGGCCATACCCGCCGCAGGATGATCGACTTTTCTGCCCAGAACGCGATGCGCACCGCGCTGGCCATGATCTTCAACCGCTTCCTGCCCGGTATCGGCGTCTGGATCGCGTCAGGGCTGATCAGCCTTGTCGCCGCCCGCCTGTCCCGCGATGACGAATTCGAGGCAGACGCCTATGCCTCGGCGCTGCTGGTCAAGGCCGGCATCGGGACTGCGCCGCAAAAATCCATGTTCGCCAAACTTGAAACACTGACCGGCGCAAACGGTGCCGCCACCCCCGCGTGGATGCTCAGCCACCCCAAAACCCCGCAACGTATCGCCGCGATTGAAGCAAACGAAGCAAAATGGCTCTGACGCCCCCACTTCTTATTTCCCCAAATACTCCCGCGCGGAGCGCATAAAAGTATTTTAACGCTCCTGCGCACCTTTGCCCGCAATGATCCTGTCGCGCGCCTTGGCAATCCGCACCAGTTTTGTCGCCTGCGCTTTGGCACCATTCACCAAGATCACATAGCTTTTCTGCCGGCCCGCTGTCAGCGCCGCAAACGCTTCGGCCAGTTCCGCATCCGCGTCCAGTGCAGCTACCAACTCTTCCGGCAGATCAAGCGTCGTTGCGTCTTTTGTCGGCGTGATCCCCGCCTCGGCATAACCCGCAGCCTCGACCAGATAGGCCGTGATCACCGGTGCAAGTGCGCTGATCTGTGTAGTTTTCGTCAGCCGGATCGTGTCAGGATGTTGCGTATTCGGGCCTTGCCGTTCCAGCACGCCGGACGGGTCGCGCATCAGACTTGCGTTGAAAAACCCCAGCCGGATACCACCACGCTGCGCCCCGATAATCACGATATTGCGGCCCGCATGGGCATAACAGGGATGGCCCCATTTCACCTGCTCGACCAATCCCGCATCAAGGCAGATCTGCCGTAACGCCCGCAAACCGTCCTGCCATATCCGTACGCTGCAATCGGCACTGTCAAAGCGCGCGCACCGCCCGCATCCTTTGTCGAAATAATCCGCAATCTGTGTGATCATCGGCCCTACCCCGCGCTTAACGCCTTGCCCAACCTTGGCAGTCGTGCCTTTTTGAACAAGGCACGCAACGTCCAATCAGCCCCCGACAGGCGCTGCGCCTCTGCCAGCACCGAAAAGGCCACCTTGGCGACAGTATCAGGATGATCGCGCCACAAATCCAGCATGAATCCATCAGGATCCAGTCGCGCCAGCCCTTCATCTTCCAGAATATTGCGGGGGAAATCCTTGGCGTTCATCGTCAGGATCGCATCACAAGACCCCGCAACCGCGGCTGCCAACACATGCACATCGCCACTGTCGGGCAACCAGAACCGCGCCTCGATCCCGCTGTCATAGCGTACGATTGCATCGGGAAAGCGCGCCGCCAATGCGGCAATCTCGCCGCGCGCCCAAACCTCTTCGGCGGGGCCGAGCTTGCCTGCCGCGCGCGCCCATTCTTCCAGCACACGGGCCGACCAGCGCGGCGCAAACAGGCCCTGCGCCGCACAGCCCAATATCACTTCTCGCATGACGGTCGGGTATAGGACGCAGGCGTCAACCAGCACCCTCATAGACGGAAGAACACAGCCTTCAGATATCCGCTTTCCGCCAGATGCGGCATCAACGGATGGTCGGGGCCGGCAAATCCGGTATGGATAATCTGTCCGCGCCGCCCTGCCCGCCCGATCCCGCGCGCGGATGCATTGCGGAACCGCGTCAGATCAACCGCATGCGAACAGGAACACAGGCCCAAATATCCGTCAGGCGCCACCAAAGGTGCGGCCAGTCGCGCGACACGTTCATAAGCGCGCAAACCGGCCTCCAGCGCGGCCTTACCGGGCGCAAAGGCAGGCGGGTCACAGACCACGACGTCAAACACCTCGCCCGCTTCGGCCAATGCGGTCAGCACGTCAAAAGCATCGCCTTTGCGGGTGCTGAAACGGTCACTGACACCCATGGTGGCAGCGCCCTGTTCCGCCAGTTCCAATGCCGGCGCAGACCCGTCAACAGCCAGAACCGATGCCGCCCCTTGCGCCAAGGCCGCAAGCCCGAAGCCACCCACATGGCTGAACACATCCAGAACACGCGCCCCCCGCGCCAGCCCTGCGGCAAAGGCATGATTGGGGCGCTGGTCAAAGAACAGGCCGGTTTTCTGGCCACCCATGATATCGGCCATGTAGACCGCACCATTCATCGGCACCGGCAGGGGTGCTGTCGGCGCTTGGCCCGCCAGCACATCCATGCGTTCTTCCAGACCTTCCAGCGCACGGGTCCGGCCTGTGCCGTTCATGATCACGGTTGTGACACCCGTCACATCCTGCAAGGCCGCAACCAAAGGCGCGATCAACACGTCCGCCCAAGCGGCATTGGGCTGCACGACAGCCACATCGCCAAAGCGGTCAATGATCACACCGGGCAGGCCATCTGCCTCTGCATGGATCAGGCGGTAAAACGGGTCAGGATAAATGCGTGCCCGATGCGCAAGGGCGCGGGCAAATTTGGCAGCAAACCATGCTTGATCAATCACAGCATCGGGGTTCTGGTCCAGCATCCGGCAGATGATCTTGGACACAGGGTTAACCGCAACGACGCCCATCGGGACGCGGTTGGCATCTTCCAGCAAGGCGATGGTCCCTGCCGACAGACCGCGCGTGCGGCGGTCTGTCACCAGTTCATTGGCGTATACCCAAGGGAAACCGTGGCGGATTGCCCGCGCCTCTGCTTTGGGTATCAGGCGCACGGTGGCGCGGTCGGCCGCAACGGACATGGTAAATTCCAGTTTTCTCCGTCGCGACAGACGGTTTAGATCAAAGCAATTCGGCGCGCAAAGAGCTTGCCAGGAAGTCGGTGACCCGGATGCGCTGCGTCTGACCGGCCTGATCCAGCGCAATAGCTGCCTGGCCGCCGGGTGCATCTAGGTTAAAGACAACGCGCCGTTCGGGTTCGATGACAGCACCGGTTCTTGCGTCACGGATGGTCATCCGGAAGGCGATATTGTAAACGCCGCCGATTGTATATTGTGTCCGTTCGGTCACACCGTGAAACCGGTCCAGCACGACATCGACGACGATCGGCTGAGTGCCACCAAGGTTGCCGGTATTGCGGGCAGCCGCTTCGGTGAACATGGAACCGATTTGGCCGATTCGGTCACCAACGGGATCACCGCGCCAGACGATATCGGCAACCGGATAGTAATTTGCAGCTTCTGAAACTGTCAGGTCAGGCGCTGCGGCAAAATTCAAACCAGTAAGTTCATAAGACCGCGCAACATTGGGACGCGGGTCAGACATATTCGCGCCACAAGCGGACAGTGCCGCCAGCAAAAGCGAGACGACAAAAAATCTACGGAACATTTAAAAACTCCTACTCATCCAAGACGATTTAGGTGTTATCACACTCCTGCAACAGCCGTAAATCCCAAAGGGCAGCCGCAGCGCACAAAACCTTGTTAGCGCTAACAAGGTCTGTTAAGGTTCCTCAAAGAGAAAGACGAGGACCCTGATGCCGCTTCACCCGACAATTG
>PUNR01000330.1 GCA_003551805.1 Loktanella sp. | reverse complement strand
GATAACCAGCAAGGGCAGGGCGATACGCCTGCCAGCCTCGGGTCGCGGGCGAAATCCTATCCCCGTCCGCCATTCCCCGAACAGACACAGGAACTGCCCGGAAGCTTTGCGCAGATGGAACCGCGGCCTGATCATGGCGAAGATTCGTGGAAGGGGGCAGGGCGGCTAAAGGGCCATGTTGCGCTGATCACTGGCGGTGACAGCGGCATCGGGCGTGCCGTCGCGATTGCCTATGCCCGCGAAGGCGCCCATGTCGCGATCAGCTATCTGGATGAAAGCGCCGATGCCAAGGACACCGAAAGCGTGATCCTTGAATGTGGCCAGCAATGCCTGCTTTTGCCCGGTGATATCTCGGACCCCGCGCATTGCCGCGCGATCGTTGCCGCTGTTGTCGAAGAATTCGGCCGGATCGACATTCTGGTGAACAATGCCGCGCATCAGCAGCTGTTCAGCGATATCGATGAAATCACCGACACGGAATGGGAACGGACTTTTGCGATCAATATTCACGCGATGTTCTATCTGAGCAAAGCCGCAGTCCCGCATATGAAAGACGGCGGGTCCATCATCAACTCGGCGTCAATCAATTCTGACCAGCCGAACCCTTCGCTTTTGGCTTATGCGACGACGAAAGGCGCGATTCAGAACTTTACCGCAGGTCTGGCACAGATGTTGGCGGAAGATGGTATCAGGGTGAATTGCGTGGCACCGGGCCCGGTCTGGACACCGCTGATCCCGGGGAGCTTTTCGGGCGAAAAAGTTTCTGAGTTCGGGGCGAATTACCCGATGAAGCGGCCCGCCCAGCCGGTCGAGCTTGCCTCGAGCTATGTGATGCTGGCCGAGCCTATGTCCAGCTATGTATCAGGGGCGACAATCGCGGTGACGGGTGGCAAGCCGATGATCTGACGCCAAAACACAATATCCGCCCCGTTAAGGGGCGGATATTGTGCCGGTCAATCAAGGGTAGGTTGCGATCAACACCACCAGCGCGATGAACGCCAGGATTGCCACTGTCACCAGCCCGGACCGCCCCGGCCCGGACGGTGCAATTTTCGGGTCTGTCGCAGTATGCGGCTTGGCGCTGTCAACGCCGGGCACCCTGATGGGGCCGCGCTGATCGGTCGTGGTTACAGCATCCGGATCAATGACATCAGCATCGCGGACCTCGTAGCTGTGGACCTCACGCAGATGGGTCTGATCGGCCGGAACCATGTCGGTGCTTTGTTCGGCTGTCACCTGAGTGGCGTCATCACGCCCTTTTCCGGCGTCTAGATCGGCACGCAGGCGCGCAGCGGATTGTGCTTTTTGGGTGGGGTCGGACATGTTGGTTTCTCCTCTAAATGGATGCTCAAACAGGCTTGTCTTGTGATTGTTCCCACAGAGCGTGCCTTTGGCACCGACCCGACAAGTCCGACGGGTCGTCAGTCAAATGTGACGTAGTTGCGCGTGTCCACATCCTGCGCGGACTTGGCTTTCATATGCATGCTCTGATGCGACACGTCTTCGGACAGCGCCCAGATCGCTGCATCTTTCAGGTCCAACGCGATCATCATCAGCGACGGATCGTTTTTATCGTCGGCAAACAGCTGGGCGATGGTTGTGTTCCACAGCGCGTCGAGGATCGCCGTGTCATGTTGCTGGCTAACGGAGCCGGACATACATGAGTAAAAGTCATGGTCTTTCGAGATGATGACAAAATGCGCTGTGCTGTCGGGCTGAAGCGCCTTTGCCAGATCGGTATCATCCTTGGTCAGAAACCAAAGCCGTTTGCCTGCGGCATCCACATGATACGCCATCGGCTGCATATGTTGCCCGCTGCCTTCGATGCCGAGCATCCCCGCCTCGAGGGATTCAAGCTGTGTCCAGAGAAGGTCTTGGGGGTTGCTGCGGGCGTGTTCAAGGTCAGTCATTATTCGCTCCTGTTTGTTTGTATGATTGTTGGCGACGTGTCATATTGGGTCGTCGCCAAGGTTCATCATGGCGACCGCCACGAAAAGTGTTCCGAAAAGCAGCATACCTTGCCCGAGAAAGATCGCGGTCGGCGCGCCTGTTGTGGCCCCTTCCAGAAGACTGCCAAGGCCAGCGGTATCAAGCCGTATCAAAAGCAGGCCGAATATTGCGCCGCAGATTGCCCCGTTGATGAATTGTGAAATCATGAAACGCGCACAGCGCGGCAGGTGTTGCCTTGTCTGTTTGGGCATTGCATCCATTCCTTTTGCTTTCGCCATGTATCTGATCAACTTGCGGAAGGCCGGGATGTTCCTGCGGCAGAAACGAAGTGTCCCCGCCGGAGCGGGGACACAGGTGTTTTAACTGTCAGTTGGTAACCGCGTAGGGATTACAGATCAGCTTCGCCGTCTGCATCCACGTCAACATCGGTTTCAAATTCCAGTTCGTCGCCATTGTCTTCATCTTCGACAATCAGCGTGACTTCTGCCTCGGCGCCCGTAGAGACCACGGCGGCAACGACGTCATCGGCGCTGTAGCCTTCGTCTTCAAGCGCGGTCGTCAGCGTTTCGTTATCTTCGATGGCTGACCGCAAGTTGTCCTGATCGTCCTCAAGATCTGCCATCAGCTGGTCAAGCATCGGATCGCCGGTGCCCTCTAGATCTGACACTGTGACGATGCGCACTTCGGCATCAGATGACAGGTCGCTGAACTGGGTATCCCAGTCCTGCATTCCCGCCACGCCCAATCTTAGATCACTGATGATCTGGCTGTGGTCATCTGCACCACCGACCATGTCGACACCTGTGGCATCATCGCCGGGCAGTGGCTCTGCTTGGTCACCGGGCAATGGTGCCGGCTCGGTGCCATCTTGTGCATCATCACCCGGCAGTGGCGCGGGGTCGGTGCCCATCGGGGTTTCTTCGCCCGGCGTCGGTACGGGTTCGGTAACCGGATCGGTTGTCTGGCCAATTGCCATGGGTGACGTGGATGCCATCAGAAAGGCGGCGAGTACGAATCCATTTGTCTTGGTCATGTTAGTCTCCTTTGGTTCACGATCGGACCGTGTGGTCCTTGCGCCTACCAACAGGCGTTTATCTACAATGTTCCAGACGGACCGATGAGACTGAGGGATAGGAGAAATAATGCCGGTTTTGCTGTTGGAAACGGCCCGGATTTGCGCACTGGAACTTCTGAGATGCCGTGCCGCTATACGTTGGCCTTGCATGCAGGAACATTGCGTAGGGCTTGCTGTTTGTGGTGTCGGTGCGCAGGCAATACCGCATGCGCAATTTCAAACGGAGCAAAGCAATGGGTTTGTTTTCAAAAGACATCCAGACGATGGACGATCTGTACCTGCATACGTTGGAGGACATCTATTACGCCGAACAACAGATCGAGAAAGAATTGCCCAAGATGATCGACAAGGCATCATCCAGCGCGCTGAAGGAAGCGTTCAAACATCATCTGGAGGAGACCAAAGGTCATCTGGAGCGTCTCGAAAAGGTATTCGAACTGCTGGATGAAAAACCGCAGGGTGCGCAGTGCCCGGCAATTGACGGGATCATCAAGGAAAGCGAGCAGATTTCGAAGGAAATTGGCGATGAAAATGTGCTGGATGCTGCTTTGGCCGCCGCAGCGCAGGCTGTCGAGCACTACGAGATGACCCGCTATGGCACGCTGATCGCCTGGTCACAGGAAATGGGCCGCACGGAATGTGCCGATATCCTCAAGCAGACTTTGGCTGAAGAAGAGGCCGCCGACAAAAAGCTGACGCAGATTGCCGAAAAGCGGCTTAACGCAGCCTAGGTTTCGCGAACGTCAGCCGGGCGTGCAGGGATGCGCCCGGCTGATATTTATCTGTCGGGCATTGGCTGTCTGGAGCTTTGTGCGGATAGAAACCGCATGCGCGGCAATGCGTCAGGATATTCGGCCTGTAGCCAGTCAATCAGCTTTTCACGAATTTCGCATCTCAAGTCCCATGCAATCGGCGAGGTGCGCGCGCTCATCAATCCGCGCAGTTTTATGGTTTCCTTGTCCGCTTCTGTCACCTGAAGATTGACCACCTTGCCATCCCAATGCGGCGAGTCCTTGACCAGCTGTTCCAGCTTTTCGCGGACCTTTTTCACCGGCACAGTATAGTCGAGGTGCCAGTTCACTTCACCGATGATCGACGCGGTTTCGCGTGTCCAGTTCTGGAACGGTTGTTCGATGAAATAGGACAGCGGTACCACCATGCGCCGCCAGTCCCAGATGCGTATCACGACATAGGTGGCGGAAATTTCTTCGACCCAACCCCATTCACCTTCGACGATAACTACATCTTCCAGCCGGATCGGTTGCGTGACTGCGATCTGGATGCCGGCAATCAGATTGGCCAATACCGGCCTTGCAGCAAGGCCAAGCACCAGACCGGCAGCACCAGCGGACGCGAACAGACTGACGCCGTAGCGTTGCACGCCTTCGAATGTCAGCAAAACTGCTGCAACGGTCATAGTCACGACGATGATGTTGAAGGCACGGCGCAGCACACGGACTTGGGTCACATATTTTCGCGCGGCAAGGTTGTCATCGGTATCAAAACGGTGACGCAAGACAGAGCGTGCGGCGTAGAAATTGATCAAAAGCAGGATCGTCCAGCCGATCAACACAATGATCAGGATCAGCGCGGTATGCTGAAATCTTGCCTCCCATGCTGTTGGCAGCGACACGCGCGGCAGAACGATGGTCAGACCAACAAGAACGAAGGCCAGACGCATCGGCGCTTTGGTGTGACGGAACACTGCGTCCGGATCGCCCCCCCATGTGGCAATGCCCCGACGCAAAAGCCGAAAGACCAACCAATGCGCAAAAATCGCAACGATAATGGCAATGACAAGCACCAGAAGGGCATAAACAAACCCCGGCAGGTTTTCTGCTGCCCTGATCGCGGTGTTCAGATATTCCATCATCAACGCCACCCCGATTTGGCGTGGATGATTTGTGATGACGGTGGCGTGATGTCGGGCAGGTATGTTCTTTCATCCATCCGGGGGTCGTTCTTGATCATCGCCAATGCTCCTGTTTTTCAAAGATTGCCTTCAACCTGCGATGCGCAGTCTTCGGGAAATCCTTCGGGCCGCTGCCAGACACCGGTGCGCGATGCGGCGACGGCACCGGATCGCTTGTCAGAGCAAGCAGAAGCGGCGACGCCAGAGTGCGGGAGGGACCCTTTTTGCGTCGCCGCCGATTGCGGTGATGTAGGTTGGACAAACATCACCGGCGAAACTGGCGCTTTGGCGTCAGTTCCGCTGTGATGAACAGATTGCAGGACTGCTTGTTCCCGAAAAAAACGCGGGACATTGGTGTGCTGAAGTTGCGTGCTGTATTTGCGACCACCGATAAGGGCGGTGGGTCAGCGCATGTTCAATAATGCAACTAAAGCGGAATCAGACGTCGTCTTTCGCGGCATCGCGGCTGTCATCAACGTGTTTTTGCAGCTTCTTGGCAAGTTCGCGGATTTCATCGGAAACCGGTTCGTCTTCCAGGCGAACAAAAAGCTGCTTCATGTCGTGTTCCAGACTTTTGCCTGCGGTATACTCGTCTTGCACTTAGTATGAATCCTTTTTCGATGCGCGGGCCTGATACGTGGCACTGATCCGACTGGATCACAGTACTATTACGATACTTCGGCGCATTTGCTGCACCACACAAAAGACCTTCTGTGGCTTTTAGGCGGCAGTTCCGTCCAACAACGGGGCAAAAAGTGCAGCGCGCATCCTTTCTGGAACAAATTTCAGACCCACTTGTTTGAAGCCCCTCTAAGCAGATTATCATTCGGAGAGGTTCATGCAGCAGGGGCATCTGGGACGGCGCAGTTTCTTACGCGGAAGTTTGTTAGGGTTTACGGCGCTCGTCATGCCGTCGGCTTTGCGTGCCCTTGAATTTGGCGGCGCCAACATGCCTTGGTCTGCAGGCGCTGCTAGCCCGCCCTATGCCGGTATAACCGACGCGCGTTATTTTGCTGCTTCCGAATATGCCATGGTCGATGCGATTACCGCACGGATCATCCCGTCTGACGACACCGGCCCCGGCGCAAAAGAGGCCGGTGTTGCAGATTTCATCGACCATCAGCTGGCTGGATTTTACGGACGTGGTCAGCGTTGGTACATGCAGGGGCCGTTCCCCGAACCGCTGGAAACCCAAGGCTATCAGGCGCCCCATCCCCCTGCCGAATTATGGCGAACAGGCCTTGCGGCGCTTGAACAGCATTGTCGCGACAACCACGGCGCGGGCTTTGCCGCACTTGAGGATGACACGCAGGATGACATTCTCAGGGCGATGGAAGACGGTGAAATCGACCTTGGCAGCACCAATGCGGCGCAATTTTTTGACTTCATGCGCGAAATGACGATTGAAGGGTTCTTTTGCGACCCGGTCTATGGTGGCAACCGCGACATGGTGGGCTGGCGCATGGTCGGGTTTCCGGGCGCGCGCTACGACTATCGCGATTTCCTGCATCACAACGGCGCGTCGATCGATATGCCACCGGTCGGCCTGATGGGGCGACCCGCCTGGACAAGACAATAAGGGAGCGAACAATGACGCAATTGCACCGTGAGGTAGATGTCGTTCTGGTGGGTTTCGGCTGGACGGCTGCCATTCTGGCCCATGAATTGACGCAAGACGGACTGGAGGTTGTCGCACTGGAACGCGGTGGCTGGCGCGACACGCCGACAGATTTTCCAACGACACACGCCCCCGACGAATTACGCTATTACTGGCGCCACGAGATGTTTCAGGAAACCGCACAGGAAACCCAGACCTTTCGCAACCGGCGCGGCCAGACAGCTTTGCCGATCCGGCGCTGGGGGTCGTATCTGCCCGGTGTCGGCGTTGGCGGTGGCGGGGTCCATTGGAACGGGCAGACCTTTCGGTTCCTGCCGTCGGATTTTCTGGCCCGCAGCCATAACGAAGACCGCTATGGTCCGTTGCCCGATGATATGACCGTGCAGGATTATCCTGTCACCTATGACGAGCTGGAACCTTATTTCGACCAGTTTGAAAAGCTTTGCGGTATTTCCGGTCAGGCGGGCAACCTGCGCGGCGATATCCGCGCGGGTGGCAATCCGTTCGAAGGCTGGCGCAGCGACGAATACCCCAATCCGCCGATGGAAATGACATTCTCGCAGCACCGTTTTGCGCAAGGCGCGCATGACATGGGGTTGCACCCCTATCCCGGACCTTCCGCGAATATGAGCAGGGGTTATACCAACCCTTTGGGTGTCAGACTTGCACCTTGTACCTATTGCGGCTTTTGCGAAAAATTCGGCTGCGGAAACTATTCAAAGGCAAGCCCGCAGACCACGATCCTGCCGATTGTCATGCAGCGGCCCAATTTTCGCCTGCGCACATATTGCGACGTGCTGCATGTCAACAAAGATCGCGACAATACACGTGCGACTGGCGTGACCTATGTCGATGCCCATGGTGATTTGCATGAACAGCCCGCCCAGATTGTCATTCTATGCGGCTATCAGCTGTCCAACACGCGGTTGATGATGCTGTCCGGCATTGGCGAGATTTACAATCCGGCCACAGGCGAAGGTCAGGTCGGGCGCAACTACACCTATCAGGTGATGTCAGGCGTCGATGTGTTCTACGACGATGCCTATACCAATGAGTACATCGGCGCAGGGGCGCTTGGTATGGTTGTCGATGACTACAACGGCGATAATTTCGACCATTCCGGGCTTGGGTTTATCGGGGGCGCCTATATCGCCTGCTGGACGACCAATGCGCGCCCGATTGAAAACCAGCCCGTGCCCGAAGGCGTGCCGGAATGGGGGGCGGAGTGGAAAAGCGCGTTGCGAAAGAATTTCCTGCGCCACACATCGCTGTCGGTACATGGCGCGTCGATGGCCCATCGCGAGAATTATCTTGATCTGGATCCGGTCTACAAGGACCGTTACGGGCGGCCTTTGATGCGGATGACCTACGATTTTACCGTGAACGACCGCCGCCTTAGCGAACATATCACGCCGATTGCCGCTGATATTGCCCGCGGCATGGGCGGGCGCGAAATCAAGGTAAATTCGCTGGATTCTTCGTATGACATCTGGCCTTATCAAACCACGCATAACACCGGCGGAACCATCATGGGGGCCAGCCCTGACGATAGCGTCGTCAACCGCTATTTGCAAAGCTGGGATCTGCACAATCTGTTCGTTATGGGGGCAGGGGCCTTTCCGCAGAATGCGGGCTATAATCCGACTGGCACCGTTGCAGCGCTAACCTATTTTTCGGCCCGCGCGATCCGCGACCAATATCTGCGCGACCCTGGCCCACTGGTGCAGGCATGATCGGCGCGCGCGCGATAGTGGCCTTGGGCCTGGCGGGTATCATGCAAACCGCAGCGGCGCAGGATCTGTCATGGTCCGAAATGGAGCGTGGTCGCTATCTAGCGATTGCGTCGAATTGCGTCAGTTGCCATACCGATCTGGATCATGACGGCACACCCTGGGCCGGCGGGCGCGAGATGGAGACGCCTTTTGGCGTGATCGTTACGCCAAATATTACCTCGGACGACGCCACCGGAATCGGCCGCTGGACGCGCGATGATTTCTGGCGCGCCCTTCACGAAGGCCGCCGGCGTGACGGATCGTACATGTATCCGGCCTTTCCCTATACACATTTCACGCGGATGCCGCGGCAGGATGTCGATGCGATCTATGAATATCTGCGCACTATTCCCCCCGTCGAGGCCGATCACGTCCCTGAAGAGGAGCTGTTATTGCCGCTACAGGTACGCACTGCGATTAGTGCCTGGAACGCGCTACATTTCGATCAGGGTGTGTTTGTGCCTGATCTGGATAAATCGGACGAATGGAACCGGGGCGCCTATCTGGTCACGGGGCCGGGTCATTGCGGGGCTTGTCACACCGACCGCAACATATTGGGCGGCGAGCAGGAGGATGAATTCCTGCGTGGCGCGACGCTGGAAAACTGGCATGCGCCTAATATCCGCGGTGGCGAACACGGCGGCATCGCGCATTGGTCGCACGACGATATCGTGGCCTATCTGGGCAGTGGACGGAACGAACATACTGCGCCCATGACGCGGATGGGCGAAGTGGTGGAATTTTCTACCCAGCATCTGACAGAAGGCGACCTGAGTGCCATAGCTACCTATCTCAAATCGCTTGAAGACACGCCGCGCGATGCCAGCGATCCCCCTCAAGAAGCTGTGTTTCAAGCGGGACAGGCAACCTATTTCGATAATTGCGCCGCCTGTCATCACGCGGACGGCAGTGGCGAGGCATATATGTTTGCCCGCCTTGCGGGGTCCAACAAGGTGCAGTCGGATGACCCGACCACACTGATCCGCATCATTCTGGAAGGGGCGCAAGCCATACCGACCAACGACCATCCCGGCCCGCTGGCTATGCCTGCCTTTGATTGGAAACTCGACGACGATCAGATCGCCGATCTCATCACTTATATGCGTAACGCTTGGGGCAACAACGGACCGGCCGTCAGTGCCTCTGACGTTGCCGACTTGCGCGAAACGCTGGCCGAGGATTAAGCGCTGTCATGTGTGTCGAAAGGGAACTTTCCCTGACGCTTAATGTTCTGGCATCACCAGTTCAGCAAATGCGGAGTAGGCGATGTTTAGTCCTTTGGGCCATGTTTTTGCAAACCAGCCATTGTCAGTGGGCGCATCGTGCAAACTGCGGGGCGGTTGTAAATGACAAGCGCAGGCAGCGGGGACAATTCCCATCAAGAGATCGGCGAGATTGTCGAAACCCTGCGCGAGGTCGGTGAGGACAAATCACCGACAGTGCGCGATATCATTGAAGAATTGGGCAGTGCATCCTTCGGGGCGATGCTGCTGGTTCCGGCCATGGTTGTCGCCTCTCCAGCCAGTGGCATTCCGGTTTTGCCGACGATCTGTGGGCTGATTATCGCGCTGATTTCGATCCAGATGGTTTTCGGGCGCGATCATATCTGGCTGCCTGACTGGCTGATGACCCGCAAGCTGGATCAGGACCGGTTCGACCGGATGCTGAATTTCGTGCGCAAGCCGGTGCGTTGGGTTGACCGTGTCACGCGACCCCGGTTGACTTGGTTGCTGCGCTGGCCTGCGGTGCTGCCGCTGCAGGTCTTGTGCGTTCTGTGCGGTCTGGCGATGCCGGTCATGGAACTGGTGCCGCTGACATCCTCGATTGCGGCCTTTGCGGTCTGTCTGGTGGCTGTGTCGCTGATGTCTGATGACGGGTTTTTCGCGCTTGCGGGTGTTGTGGTGGCGATCGGCGGCGCGGTGGTGTTCAGTAGCCTTGCGCGTGGTGTCATTTCCTCGGTTTTCGGCTGATTGCCTGTCTGAGTACGGATTACTCATCCTCATGCCGATTGCGTTTACGTTGCCACGGCCATCGGCCTTCAATCTCGACCTCAAGCGTGAAGCTGAGTAAGGTACGGATCAGGACGATGATCGCAAGAATGCCGAGACTTTCGGCGCTCGGATCAATAATCACCGTGCCCACGATATCTGCCGCAATCAGGAATTCGACGCCGATCAGGATGCTTTTTGCCAACCGTGTGCGGAACAGATCGTAGATATTTTTCCCGCTTGCCCCCCGGATCAGATTTCGCAGGCCTTCGCACACAGCAAATACAGCGCCCGCGGCAATCGCGAGAACGCCCATCAGTTCCAGCGATTGTGCAATTGCATTCAGGTAATCGTGTCGGAGGGCGGCTGTCATGCATCTCCTGTCGCGGTCATGATTGGTCAGTGTGTGATGATGAACAGGGGCTCTGGCAGAATGTTCCAGAACTGATGTTCTGCCTACCTTGTCGGATTTTTCTCACGATCCGGGAACAAGGTCGTGATCCGGCTGTTTGATGAATTTCCAGATTGTCGGAGAAACAGCATGCCAGAATTTACCGTCACCACCCCGGATTTCACGATCGCTGTAGTTTACATCGTTGTCGTTATGGGGATCGGGCTGTGGGTCAGCCGGTCCCAGAAGGATAGCAAAAGCTATCTGGGCGGCGGCGGCGTTCTCTGGCCGGTTATCGGCATTTCGATGATGTCGGCCAATCTGTCCGGCACGTCCTTTGTTGGTCTGGCAGGGGCGGGCTATGAACACGGCATTGCGGTCTGGAACTACGAATGGACCGCGACGCTGGTGCTGATCTTTTTCTCGCTGTTCGTGCTGCCGTTCTATTTGCGATCCAAGGTCAGCACGATGCCGGAATTTCTGGAACGGCGCTATGACACGCGGTCGCGCAAGGTTTTCGCGGCGTTTTCGGTGTTTACGGCCATTGTGATCGACAGCGCGGGCGCGTTGTTTGCGGGGTCGCTGACCCTGAAACTGTTGTTCCCCGAGGTGCCGCTGTGGATCAGCCTGGCCGTCGCCGACTGGGGGGTGAAGCTGGCGCTTGCGCTGCTCG
>PUNR01000009.1 GCA_003551805.1 Loktanella sp. | reverse complement strand
GTTGTGCTTTCGTGAGTGGGGAGCGTCAGGTCGCCCGTGTCGGTCAAGGCCAAGTCGTCAGCCCTTTTTCGCAGCCTTCAGTGCAGCCGCTTCAAGATCAAGACCGTTCAGCCCCGCCACGTGATCGGCCAGCCACGGCACATAATCATCGCCTTTGCCCACCGCTTCCATCTGCGCAAAGGCATTGCGGATCGCAGCACCAAGTGGGTTCGCCATGCCCGATTCCACCGCCATCGCAGCAGCATAGCGCGTGTCCTTGGCCGCGTTGGTGATGGTGAACTTGTGTACATCCCGTTCGCGGTCCACGGCGGCCCGCATGAAGGTGTCGAAAAACCCATTCGAAAGCCGCGATCCGCCGATCACGCTTTGGACCGTCTGCGGTGTAAGCCCCGCCTTGACCCCCATCGTCAGCGCCTCGGCGTAAAGTGCGGCATAGCCCATCGAGATGAAGTTCATCACCAGCTTCATCCTGTGCCCGTCACCGATACCGCCGACATGCGTGATGTTGCCTGCCCAACATTCGATAATGGGGCGGATTGTGGCAAAGGTTTCGGCATCGCAGCCAACCATCGCGTCCAGCGTCCCTGCTTCGGCCTCCTTGGGTGTCCGTCCAAGCGGCGCATCAACAAGCGTCATACCCGCTGCCTTCATCTCGGCGGCAAGAGCCACCGTCGAAACCGGATCAGCGGTCGTTGTGTCGATCACAATTACACCTGCCCGTCCCGCAGCCAGAATGCCGTCCGCACCCCGAATGACCGCCTCGACCTGTGCCGAATTGGAAAGGCACAGATGGATGACATCGCAGGTCATCGCCATAGCGCGGGGGCTTTCGGCCTCGATCGCGCCCTGCGCGACCAGCGCCTCGACCGGGGTCCGGTTCCGGTTGCCTTTGACCACCAGCGCATGTCCTGCACGCATCAGGTTCGACGCCATGCCCTGCCCCATCCAACCCAAACCAATGAAGCCAATTTTCGTATCATCTGTCATGTTCATTCCGCCCTGCTGGCCCCATGACCGCCTTGTTTCGACACAAGAATGGTATACCAATTGCCAAGGAGGACAAGCGCGCACCCCATGCCGCGCCACGCGAGATCGAACGCATCCCGCAGATCCGGGCAGGCCCCTGCCGCAGGAACAAAGCCACTGAAGAAAGGCGCCAACATGTTACCCAATGACCATCCCCACGCCCTGCTGGTCGGCCGCGTCCAGACTGCCGATGGCCCTGCTGTCGTCACATTGCGCAAGGGCCGCGTGATCGACATCACCTCGCGCGATGTGCCGACAATGCGCGATCTGCTGGAACGCGACGACCTTGTCGCCCATGTGCAAAACACTCAGGGCGCAGATCTCGGATCGGTCGAGGCAATCGCGCAAGCCTCGACCGAGGCGCCCGTTGCACCGCATTTCCTTGCGCCCTCCGATCTTCAGGCGATCAAGGCTGCTGGCGTCACCTTCGCCGAAAGCATGGTCGAACGCGTGATCGAGGAACAGGCCGCAGGCAATGCCGACCGCGCGCAGGCCATCAGGGTCAAGGTGCAAGGTGTGATCGGTGACAGCCTTGCGGGGATCGTTCCGGGGTCGGACAAGGCGATGCAGGTCAAGGCAGTGCTGCAAAAAGAAGGGATGTGGTCGCAATATCTGGAGGTAGGCATCGGGCCGGACGCCGAGGTCTTTACCAAATGCCAGCCGATGGGCGCGGTCGGATGGGGTGCCAGCGTCGGCTTGCACCCGATGTCGCACTGGAACAACCCCGAGCCTGAAATCGTGCTGGCCGTGGACAGCCGTGGCCGGATCAAAGGCGCGACCCTTGGCAATGACGTCAACCTGCGCGATGTCGAAGGGCGCTCGGCGCTTTTGCTGGGCAAGGCAAAGGATAACAACGCCTCCTGCGCCATCGGCCCGTTTATCCGGCTGTTCGATGACCACTACACCGTCGATGATATGCGCAATGCCGAACTGTCGCTGAACGTGACGGGCGAGGATGGTTTTGTGCTGCAAGGCCGGTCGTCAATGTCGAAAATCAGCCGCGATCCGGCTGATATCGTCGCACAGACCATCGGGCGGCATCACCAATACCCCGACGGGCTGTTTGTGTTTCTGGGCACGCTATTCGCCCCGGTGCAGGACCGCGACACCCCCGGCCAGGGGTTCACGCACAAACCGGGCGATGTCGTGACAATATCGGACGACCGGCTGGGCAGTCTGCGCAATGTCGTGCGGCTGTCCACGGAATGCCCCGAATGGACCTTTGGCACAGGTGCGCTCATGCGCAATCTGGCAGGGCGGGGGTTGTTGGCGTGAAAATCCTGATCATCGGCGGAGGCGGCTTTCTGGGCCAGAAGCTGGCCCATGAACTGGCCAGCCAAGGCAAGCTGCGGGACCGTAAGATTACCGGACTAGCGCTGGCTGACATTACAACGCCGGCGTCGGTTGACGCTTCGTTCAATGTGCAGTCCGCCAGTTGTGACATCACCGACCGCACGGCGGTGGACCTGCTTCTGGCCGGACGGTTCGATGTCATATTTCTTCTCGCCGCCGTGGTTTCATCTCATGCCGAGGCAGAGTTCAACGTCGGCATGCAGGTCAACCTGCACGGCGTTTTGAACGTGCTGGAAGCAGCGCGCAGCCAGCAAAACGCGCCAGTCCTGATCTTCACCTCGTCGCTTGCCGTTTTCGGCGGTGACGTGCCCGACCCGATCCGCGACTGGACCGTTCCCAACCCACAAACGTCCTATGGCACGCAAAAGGCGATCGGCGAACTGCTGGTCAACGACTATTCACGCCGGGGTTTCGTCGATGGCCGCACGTTGCGCTTGCCGACGATCTCGGTGCGTCCGGGTCGCCCGAACCGCGCCGCCTCTTCTTTCATGTCGTCGATCATCCGCGAACCCTTAAACGGCGAGGAAGCCATCTGTCCGGTGGACCCCGATTTCGCGCATTACTACCTTAGCCCGCGCCTGTGCATCCGGAACCTGATCCGCGGTGCCGAGATCGACGCCGTCGACCTTGGACAGAACCGCACCATAACGATGCCGGGGCGCACGCTCACGATACGTCAGATGATCGACGCAATGACATCCGTGGCCGGCCCCGAGCCCGCCAAGCTTATCCGGTTTGAACACGACCCCAAGATACGCGATATCGTGTCAGGCTGGCGTTTCGACTACGACCCGGCCAAGGCGCTGGCGCTCGGTCTGAAGGCTGACGAAAACTTCGAGGACAATGTCCGCTACTATCTGCAAGACGATATGGAACAGCCGCCCGAAAGCTAGCCATAACAGCGGTTGGGGCGGCATTTCAAAACAGTTTTCGCCTCAGCGCGCACTCTTGTTGTGTTGAACGTCTTGCCCTGCATCCGGCATGCAAAACGCTACCGTCGATGGCCTGCGTTATGGATAAACTCCCCCACCCGCCATGCGGGTCGCCTCACGCCGGATGGAACTATTGCCTCGGCAAAAGGTTTAGAGTGAGGAGGAGTTTTGAATGCTTAGCTTTCGTGCAAAGACACTCACCAAGCCCATCCACGCATGGGCCAAACGTGCGCTTCCCAGCCTGTCCGAGACAGAGCGAGAAGCCACCGAAGCCGGCGAAGTCTGGTGGGAGGCAGAGCTTTTTTCAGGAAACCCCGACTGGCGAAAGCTGTCGGAAGTCAAAGCGCCCGTCCTGACCACGCGTGAACAAAGGTTTATCGACGGCCCCTGTCAGGAGCTGTGCGCATTGATCGACGACTGGAAGATCAATCAGATTGACGCAGACCTGCCCGAAGAAGTCCGGACCTTTCTGCGCGAAAACAAGTTTTTCGGAATGATAATTTCCGAAGACTACGGCGGGCTTGGATTTTCCGCTTATGCCCATTCCGAAATCGTGCGTTTCATCTCGACCCGATCGGTTGCAGCGGCGGTGACGGTCATGGTGCCCAATTCGCTGGGTCCGGGTGAATTGCTGCATATGTTCGGCACCAAGGATCAGAAAGATTACTGGATGCCACGTCTGGCCAGCGGCAAGGAATTGCCCGCCTTCGGCCTGACCAGCAACGAGGCCGGATCCGACGCCAGCGCGATGATCGACGATGGCGTTGTCGAAGAAGGCATGTGGCAAGGCAAAAAGGTGCTGGGCATCCGCCTGAACTGGGCCAAGCGATACATCACCCTTGCGCCTGTCTGCACGGTCTTGGGTCTGGCGTTCAAACTGCGCGACCCTGACGGACATCTGGGTGGACCAGAGGATATCGGCATCACCTGCGCGCTGGTCCCGACGGACCTGCCCGGTGTCGAAACGGGCCGCCGGCATATTCCCTCTGCCACAATGTTCCTGAATGGGCCCACAACAGGCAAAGACGTGTTTATCCCTCTTGATCATGTCATTGGCGGCACCGAATACGCAGGACGCGGCTGGATGATGCTGATGAGCGCGCTGGCTGCCGGACGCGGTATTTCCCTGCCATCCATGGGCTGCGCCGCAATCGCGATGTCCGCCCATACCAGCGGCGCTTACGCGCGGATCAGGCAGCAATTCGGTCTGCCTATCGGCAAATTCGGCGGCATTCAGGAACCACTGGGCCGCCTTGCGGCGGATGCTTACGGGATGGATGCCGCGCGCCGTCTGACCTGCGCGGGTCTGGATGAAGGGCGGTCGCTGTCCGTGATTTCTGCCATCATGAAGGCCCATGCGACCTACCGCATGCGCGATGCTGTCAATGACGCGATGGATATCCATTCCGGCAAAGCCGTCATCGATGGCCCGTCCAATTACTTGCAAGCTGGCTATCGCGCCGTGCCGATCGGGATCACCGTGGAAGGGGCGAATATCGTCACGCGGTCGCTGATCATCTTTGGCCAAGGTGCGATCCGCGCACATCCGCATATCCTGCATGAAATGAAAGCCCTTACGCTTGAGGACGATAAAGAAAGCCTTGCAGCCTTCGACACCCATTTCTGGGCGCATGTCGGGCACAGCGTGAAAACCTTTTTCCGTGCCTTTGGCCGTGCGTGGACGGGTGGCCGTATCGGTCCTGCCCCTGCTGCCGGACCAGTCACCGACATCTACCGCCAATTGGCACGTTGGTCGGCGGCCTATGCTTTGACGGCAGACTTTGCCTTTTTGACCATCGGCGGCGCGCTCAAACGCAAAGAGATGCTGTCAGCCCGCATGGGTGACGTGCTGTCCGAAATGTATATCCTCAGCGCTATTCTGAAACGGTGGGAAGACGAAGGGCGACAAAAAGCCGATCTGCCGCTTGTCCGCTACAATGCAGCACGCGCCTTTCGCAATATCCAGACGGCGATGGATGAAGTGCTGGTGAACTTCCCCAGCCGCTGGGCGGCGGGGCTGCTGCGGATCGTAACGCTGCCCGGCAGCACCGCGCGCGCCCCCCATGACGCACTGACCGAGGCATGTTCGGACCTGCTTTATCAGCCGTCAGAAACCCGCGACCGGATCGTCGGGCCGGTTTACGGCGGCTGCAACGGTGATGGTATTGCCACGCTGAACGCGTGCTTCGCAGCGGTGACAGAGGCCGCCCCTTTGATGAAAAAGCTGCGCAGCACCGAACAGACACCGGATGCCGCGTTAAAGGGCGGGATCATCACCCAAGACGAACATGACCAGATCACCCGCATGCAGGCGCTGATAGACAAGGTCGTCGCGGTGGATGATTTCACTACCGACGAGCTGTCGCAGCTTTATCCCGGTCTCAAGACCGGGCGCACCCAGCACAAAGAGGCCGCAGAATGACCCGTCCCGTCTATCTGGTCGATGGTGCCCGGACACCGTTTCTGAAAGCCAAATCAGGCCCCGGCCCGTTCACGCCGGTTGATCTTGCGGTGCAATGCGGGCGCCCTTTGCTGGCGCGGCAGAACTTCGACAGCCGCGCCCTTGATCTGGTGATCCTCGGCTGCGTCAATGTCCTGCAGGATGAGATGAACCCGGCCCGCGTTGCCGCGCTGCGCCTTGGCTTGGGTGCCGAAATGGTCGCCTTTACCACGCAGATCAATTGCGGTTCAGGCATGCAATCCATCGACACCGCCTATCGCTACATCCGCGAAGGATCGCACGACATGATCCTTGCCGGCGGGGCAGAGGCGTTAAGCCATGCACCCCTTGTCCTGCGCAAATCCGCCGTGGAATGGTTCGGCCAGATGGCGCAGGCCAAAGGGCCCGCCGCGCAGGCAAAGGCGATGGCCGGATTGCGGCCAAAGTTCTTCAAACCAATCATCGGGCTGGAACGTGGCCTGACCGACCCGATCACAGCGCTGAACATGGGCCAGACCGCAGAACTGCTTGCCCATCATTTCAACATCGACCGGGAAGCCGCCGATACCTACGCAATGCAAAGCCACCACCGCCTAGCCCGCGCGCAGCAAGAAGGCTGGCTGGATGACGAAGTGATGCCCGCCTTTGATCGGGATGGCGTCGTTTACACCCGTGACAACGGCGTGCGGCCCGACAGCGATCTGGCGGGGCTTGCCAAACCCAAACCGGCCTTTGAAAAACCCTATGGCAAGGTCACCGCAGGCAATGCCAGCCAGATCAGCGACGGCGCATCATGGGTGATTGTCGCGTCAGAAGACGCGGTAGAAAAGCACGGCCTGACGCCGATCGCACGCATCATGGACAGCGCATGGTCCGCCCTTGATCCGTCCGTCATGGGGTTGGGGCCGGTGCTGGCGTCCACAGCACTGACAAAGCGCCATAATCTTGACGTCGCCGACATCGACCTGTGGGAATTGAACGAAGCATTTGCAGCCCAAGTGCTGTCCTGCATTGCCGCATGGGATGACGCTGATTTCTGCCGCGCGGTTCTGGGCCTTGAAACCGCCTTTGGCCGGATTGAACGCGATCAGCTGAACATTGACGGCGGTGCGATTTCACTGGGCCACCCGGTCGGCACCAGCGGCAACCGGATTGTGCTGCACCTTGCCAATGCGCTGAAACGGCTAGGCAAGAAACGCGGCATCGCGACCGAATGTATCGGTGGCGGTCTGGGCGGTGCCATGATGCTGGAGACTGTGTAATGACGCATTCAACCCATGGACCCGTTCTGCACCACTTGGGCAAGACGAAACTGGAACTGGGGCCGGTCGTTACGGACGGCGGCCCATGGTCAAGCGGCAAGACCGAGGATGGCATCCTCTGGCTGGTGCTGGACCACGGCGAAAGCGCGCTCAACACCGTATCGCGCGAGGTGATTGAAGGGTTATCCACCGAACTCGACCACATTGAAAAAGACATGCCCCGCGCAATTGTCATCCGTTCCGGCAAGCCTGCTGGTTTCGCCGCAGGGGCGGATATCTCTGGCTTTGACGCAATGGGCGACGAAGGCGCGGTTGACCTTCTACGCCAAGGGCATGCGGTGTTGGACCGGCTTGCAGCCCTGAACTGCCCGACAATCTGCATCGTGCATGGCGCGGCCTTGGGTGCCGGATTTGAAATCGCCTTGGCCTGCGACTGGCGTATCGCTGTCGAAGGTGCGTCTTTCGGCTTTCCCGAAGTGCAGTTGGGTTTGCATCCCGGTCTTGGCGGCACCTTCCGCCTGCCCGCGCTGATCGACCCGACCGAGGCGATGACGCTGATGCTGACCGGCAAGACTGCGCATACAAAAAAGGCCAAACAGCTCGGTATCGCCGACATCGTGACCGAAGAACGCCATATCGCTGCCGCTGTTGCGGCTGTCGTTGATGGCAAGATCGACCGCGACGGTCCGGGGCTAAAGGCCCGCGCCTTCGGATTCGAGACCGCACGCAATCTGGCAGCACGGCAGATGCGGTCCAAGACCGAAAAGAAAGCACCAAAGGCCCATTACCCCGCCCCCCATGCCCTGATCGATCTGTGGGAAATGCATGGCGACGACCCCGAAGCAATGCAAAACGCCGAGATCGAAAGCTTCGCGCAATTACTGGACACCGACACCAGCAAGAACCTGCGCCGGGTTTTTTTCCTCCGTCAGGCGTTGAAAGACGATGCACGCGGTGATGATGGCATCTCCCATCTCCACGTCATTGGCGCGGGTGCGATGGGCGCGGAAATTGCCGCTTGGGCCGCGATCAAAGGCAAGACCGTCACGCTGGGTGATCTGGACCTTGACCCTTTGGGCAAGGCGATCAAACAGGCGCGGGACATCTGCAAAGATGCGCATTTGAACAGCCAAGAAACACGCGACGCATTGGACCGGCTGATGCCCGACCCCAAAGGCTACGGCATCGCCCGTGCCGATCTGGTGATCGAAGCCGGACCAGAAACAGCCGACGTGAAGGAAAAGATCTATGCCGGATTGAAAGGGCGGATGAAGGAAAGCGCGCTCCTTGCCTCCAACACATCCAGCCTGAAACTGACCACCTTGCGCGACGCCGCACCAAACGCGGCGCAATTCGCTGGTCTGCATTTCTTCAATCCGGTCAGCAAGATGCAGCTTGTCGAAATCATCCACCACGACAGCACAGATGACGACGTGATCCGCCGCCTGACCGCCTTTTGCGGCAGTATCGACCGTTTGCCTGTCCGCCTTGCCGACTACCCCGGCTTTCTGGTGAACCGCGCCCTGACCCCCTATCTGATGGAAGCCATGGTGCTGATGGACGAAGGCGTCCCGAAAGAGGTGATCGACAGTGCAGCAATAGCTTTTGGTATGCCTCTCGGGCCGGTAGCACTTAGCGATCAGGTCGGTCTGGATGTCTGCCTGCATGTGGCCGAAAGCCTGAAAGACAATCTCGACAAACCGATGCCCGAAATCAGCGCGCGCCTGCGCGAAAAGGTCGAAGCGGGCGAGACTGGCAAAAAAGCAGGACAGGGCTTCTATTCATGGTCACACGGCACCCCAAAGCCTGACGCCAGCGGCGGGCCGGATGATCTGACCGACCGTCTGATCCTGCCCATGCTTGACGCTTGCGTTGAATGTCTGCGCAACGGCGTCGCCCACGATGTCGATGACATTGATGGCGCGATGATATTCGCAACCGGCTTTGCCCCGTTTCGGGGCGGTCCGATGCATTATGCCCGCAGCCGCGGCTATGCCGCGATCCAGGACCGGCTAAAGGAACTGGAAACAGAATATGGCCCGCGCTTCCGCCCCGATCCGGGCTGGAAAGGTCTGTAACCGATGCTGCGTGACCAAGATGCAAAGGCAATCGTCAGCGCCATCGTGGACAAGACAGGTGGCGACATCCGTCTGGCGCTGCCCCTTGGATTGGGCAAACCTGTCACGTTGGTCAATGCGCTGGTGCAGGCAGCGTGCGATGATCCTGACATCAGCCTGTCGATCTTTACCGCCCTGACCTTGGAACGGCCGGAACTGGAATCGGATGTCCAACGCCGCTTTCTGGAACCCGCGATGGACCGGCTGTTCGGGGCCTATCCCGAATTGCTTTACGCCCGCCTGCTGCGCGACGACAACTTGCCATCAAACATAAAGATCAGCGAATTTTTCCTGATGGCTGGCCGCTGGCTGAATGTGAAATCGGTGCAGCAATCCTATATCTCGGCCAATTACACCCACGCCCGCGACGTGCTGGTCGCACAACGCCCCAATGTGGTGATGCAGCTTGTCGCGGAACAGGATGAACAGTTCAGCCTGTGTTCAAACACCGACATCTCGACCGATCTGTTCAGGATGCGCCGCCAAGGCACGCTGGATTTCACCGCAGTCTTTGAAACCAACCCGCAAATGCCGTTTATGCACGGCCAAGATGCCATCCTCGGACCGGAAGAAGCCGACATGGTTCTGGACCCGCCCGCACCGTTCGAGCTGTTTTCCGCACCACGCCGCCCGCTAAGCGAGGCAGATCATGCGATGGGTCTGCATATTTCCCGTCTGGTCCCGGATGGCGGCACCTTGCAGATCGGTATCGGCGCTTTGGGCGACACGGTTGCCCACGCGCTTCTCTTGCGCGATCGTGGCGATGCCGATGCGGTCCAGCGCGACTGCCCTTTCACCATCGCGCATGACCCCGGCGGTCAGTTTGACACCGGCCTTTACGCTGTCACCGAAATGCTGGTGAACGGCGTGCTGGCGTTGTTTGAAAAAGGTATCATCAGGCGCGAGGTTGACGGCATCGCAATCCATGCCGGCTTTTTCGTCGAAACCCGCGATTTCTATGCCCGCCTGCGCGATATGGACAGCGCAAGCCGCGCAAAAATCGCGATGATGCCTGTCAGCTTTACCAATGCGCTATACGGCGATGAAACGGCCAAACGCGCCGCCCGCACCGATGCCCGTTTCATCAACGGGGCCATGCAGGTGTCCGCCTTGGGCGATGTGATGTCAGACAGCCTTGCCGACGGTAAAGTCGTCAGCGGCGTGGGCGGGCAGTTCAACTTTGTCGAACAGGCTTTTGCCTTGGACGGTGCCCGCGCAATTATCGCCCTGCCCGCCACGCGGATGAGCGGCGGAAAACTGCAAAGCAATATCCGCTGGGACGTGCCGACCGTCAGCGTCCCGCGCCACATGCGCGATATTGTGGTCACCGAATACGGCATCGCTGATTTGCGCGGCCAATCGGACGCGGATGTCATCGCTGCACTGCTACAGATCACAGACAGCCGTTTTCAGGATGAATTGGTGGCTAAAGCCAAGAAATCGGGAAAGCTAGCCGCAGACTTTCAGCTACCGTCGGCATGTCGCAGCAACTTGCCCAAAACGGTCTCGCATTGGCTAAGGCCGCATCGTGCATCGTTGCAGGATTTCCCCTTCGGCTCTGATTTTGACGCGATCGAGCGCGTACTCCTGCCGGCTTTGGCAGAGCTGAAAGACCTGTCCCCCACGCTATCGGGCAAAATGCGGTTGTTGGGGTCCTCGCTGACTGGTCCGCCACATCCGCAGGAAAAAGAAGCTATGGCACGGATGGGATACGACAACGACACCAGCCTGACCGCGCGGGCCTTGCGCGGTGCCTTGCGGCGGGTTGCGACGTGATCAATCGTCTTTCTTTTCCGGCAAATCGTCATGCTCGGTCGCAGCGTAATCCTCTAGTTCTTTCTCGGTCATTGAATCGTACATCTCTTTTGACGCACCAACGAGGTCACCGACCTTGGTCTCCCCGCGCTTGGCAGAAAGCGCTGCACCCGCCGCGCGTTGTTGTGCTTTGGATTTGGCTGGCATGGGTTTTCCTTTCGTTGATATCGCAAACATCCCAACCCTGTCGGGTCAGACAGGTCATTCGCGATCAACGCGTGAAAACACCAGGTGTTCCTACAGCGGACCAGACGCGCTTGTGTCGTACCCGAAGCGGGTTAAACCCGTGCTAGTGGCCCTGCCAGCCTTTGGCGTCCAGCGCGGTGTGTAAAGTGGGCCTGAGAGCTTTCAACACGACACTGGGGGCGGACTCGTAGCCAGCGGCTAGGATCACGGCCCATTAAATTTCGCTCCTGAGCGTGGTTCACCACCCGAAAACGAAGCGGTGATAGGCCTGATCTTTTCTGGCTGACCGATCCGCATATTGCGTGCCTCGCGCCCTATTTCCCGAATTCCGACGGCAACCTGCCGCTGACAACCCCCAGCCCCATTTTCACGC
>PUNR01000042.1 GCA_003551805.1 Loktanella sp. | reverse complement strand
GGCGATGGCGGCAGGCAGTTCGGGCAGGTAATCGCCGGGGATCACCACAGCGCCATGGCGGTCGGCATGGACCCAATCATCCGGTGCGATGGTCAGGCCGAAAACGGTGACGGGCACGGCAACCTCGGTCACATGCACAAACCCGTGTGATGGGCCGATCGACCCTGCGAGCACCCCGAAACCGGGGGCCAGATCACCCAGATCGCGCATCACGCCATTGGTCAGCGCACCTGACAGGCCGAACCCTTTGTGGATCGTGGTGTTCACCTCGCCCCAGAAGGCCCCGATGGCATCCGCACCATCCATATCCTGCACCACGGCGATGCGCGGGCCGGTGCCGTCGGCCATGTGGCGGTAATAGTCCATCCGCCTTGCGCGCACGACCTCGACAGGGTCATGGGACGGTGCCAGCGCACTGATCCGCGCGGTGCGTGCCTGCCCCAGAAGCACAGCGCCTGCATCACTGGCCAGCATCGTGCCGCGCGTGAAACGGTCAAAACCGCGCTTGCCTTCGATCACTTCGATGGCGTTGCAGATTGTGGGGGTGTCGACCGCGCGCAACAGCGCGGCGGCAGTTTCGTTCAAAGCAACCATTGCGACAAAGCCTTGTTCGTGGGTTGGGGGTTTTCCAGCACCGGCAAATGGCCAGTATCCGCCAAGCGGACGCGGCGGGCATGAGGGATCAGGTCCTGCATCAGATCATGGCGGGCGGGCGGGCAAAGCTGGTCCAGTTCCCCGCTCAGGATCAGCGTGGGACATGTGACAGCAGCCAAGGTGTCGGTCTGGTCACGCCGTCCCGCAAGCGCCTGTGATTGCCGCAAAAACACCTTTGGTCCCAGATCGGCAGCCATTTGCGCGCAAAGATCGGCCAGCGCGGGCGCGGGGTGGGCCAGATAGCGGGGGATGAAAGCCTCGGCCATGAGGCCCGCCAGATCACCGCGTTTCGCCCGTGTCATCTGCGGTGCGCGGCCTGCCTGCACCTCTGCCGTTTCGGCCAGCGGGTTGGTCGCGATCAGCGCCAGCCGCGCCACGCGGTCGGGGGCTTGGCGCAACACCTCCATCGCGACGATGCCGCCCATCGACAGACCCGCCAGCGCGAAAACCGGCGGGGCCTCTGCCAGCACGCGGGCGGCCATGGCGGTGATAGTTGCATCCCGCGACAGATCGGCGACCATGATGCTGCGCCCCGCCGACAGATGCGCGATCTGCGGTGCAAAAAGCCGCGCATCGCACATCATGCCGGGCAACAGGACCAAAGGTAGCGTCAGTCCCGCCATGTCGGGCCAGCGGCGTCATCGGTATCGCGCGCGCGGTAAAGGCTCGCTTCGCCCGACATTGACGGTGCCAGTTGATAGGCCAATCCGGGCGGCACGGCGCAGGTGTCACCGGGGGCAAGGATCACGGCACCGCCATCCCATGACAGCCGCCAATGCCCGCGCATCACCATCAGCACATCATTGCGGCCAGAGGTGACCGGGGCGTCCTGCTGCGTGTTGTGGTTGATGAAATCCACCTCGAAACCGGGGCGGTCACGCAGGACGCCATGTTCACCAATAACCAACGCAGGCCGCTTATCCGCCAGCGCCATCAGATCGTGATAGCGCGCCACATAGCCGGGGATCACTTCTTGTGCGCTGAGTTCGGGAAAGCTTTTCAGCTCTTCTTCGGTCAGCACCGGCATCGGGCCGACACCATCCGGCAGGGTTTCGCCCTTTTTGGTGTCGTAAAGCTTGCCATTGGCACCCAGAACCAGCCCATGCGCGCGGGCATCCTCGATCACCTGCGGGGCCCAGATCACGCCGCCGCCAGCATCATCGCCGCCAAGGATCGCCGTAATCATCCCGTAATCGGTGCCGATGTTTTCAAAGCCGCGGAAAATGCCTGTGGGGATATTGATGATATCGCCTTCTTCCAGCACCACCTCGCCCGCGGTGCCGTAACGCCCCCAGAAAAACCGCCAACGGCCTTTGAGGATGAAAAACACCTCTGCCGTGCGGTGCGAATGCAGGCTGTTGCGGCATTTCGGCGGCTGGCCAGCGGCACCGATGTTGAAACCGGGCGTGTCGCGGATATGCACATGCTGATCGGGGCTTTCGGACACACCACCGCCGATGATGGTGAAATTTTCCTTCTGGTTCGATCCGGGCGTATGGGCGTCGATAAAGGCGGTCTTGCAAGGCACCAACTCGCCATAACGGACGATCCTTGTGCGCATCTGTTCGGGTGTCATTGTTCTTCCTTTCAAAGGGGGGTCAGGCGGCGGTCCAGCCGCCATCAACTTTCAGCGCCGTGCCTGTCACCATCGCCGCCGCGTCAGAGGCGAGGAAAACAACAGCGCCCATCAGGTCCGTCACCTCGCCCGCGCGGCCAAGTGCGATGTTGCGCATCAGCCAGTCGCGGCGGTCAGGATCGGCAAAGGTCGGTTCAGTCAGCGGCGTGCGGATGAAGGTCGGGCAGATCGTGTTGATCCGCACCTGATGCGGCCCCCATTCCAGCGCCATCGCCTTGACCATGCCTTCCATCGCGTGCTTGGACGCGCAATAAACCGCGCGATCCGGCCCGCCGACATGGCCCATCTGGCTGGACATATGGATGATCGACCCGCGACCTTGCGCAATCATGCCACGCGCCGCCGCTTGCGATAGAAAATAGGCCGCCCGCAGATTGATCGACATCACCGCATCAAAATCATCCGGCGCGGTGTCCAGCGCAGGCCCGTGCCGCGCCAGCCCCGCCGCGTTGACGACAATGTCGAAAGGCGCATCGAACAGCCCCGCCAGCGCATCCAGATCGGTGATGTCACAGGGCACCGCCCGCCCGCCGATCTGGCGCGCGATATCTTCCAGCGGTCCGGCACGGCGCGCGACGCAGGTCACATCCGCACCCGCCCCGGCCAGCGCCACGGCACAGCCAAGCCCGATCCCCGAGGACGCGCCCGTCACCAGCGCCCGCCGCCCGTCCAGCCGGAAAGATGGGGTCTGCGGCAGCATCATTCCGCCGCCTTGACCAGATGCGGTGCCTTGGCCCCATAAGGCACATTCACGCCGCCATAACGGCGCAGGCGGATATTGCATTGCTCGGCATGGCCGACAAAGCCTTCGATCATGCACAGCCGCGATCCGTAGGCTGCGATACTGGCTGCTGCCTCGTCCGTCAGGATGCGCTGATAGCTGTGGGTTTTCAGAAACTTGCCAACCCAAAGCCCGCCCGTATAGCGCCCCGCCTTGCGCGTCGGCAGCGTGTGGTTGGTGCCAATCACCTTGTCACCATTGGCAACATTTGTGCGGGGCCCCAGAAACAGCGCGCCGTAGCAAGTCATATTGTCCAGATACCAATCATCGCGGTCGGTCATGACCTGCACATGTTCGGACGCGATATCATTGGCGACTGCCAGCATTTCGTCATGATCGGCACACAGGATCACCTCGCCATAATCGCGCCAGCTTGCGCCTGCGGTTTGCGCCGTGGGCAGGATCGTCAGCAGGCGGTCAATTTCGGCCAAGGTCGCCTCGGCCAGTTTGCGCGATGTGGTCAGCAGCACGGCGGGGCTGTCATAGCCATGCTCGGCCTGCCCCAGCAGGTCAGTTGCGCAAAGTTCGGCATCCACGGTGTCATCGGCAATGACCATTGTTTCGGTCGGACCTGCGAACAGGTCGATCCCGACACGGCCGAACAGCTGGCGTTTCGCCTCGGCGACATAGGCATTGCCGGGGCCGACCAGCATATGCACAGGCTCCATCGTCTGGGTGCCAATCGCCATCGCGCCAATCGCCTGAATACCGCCCAACACATGAATTTCATCCGCCCCCGCCATATGGATCGCGGCGACGACTGCGGCATTGGGGCGGCCCTGAAACGGCGGGGTGCAAGCCACGATGCGCGGCACGCCTGCGACCTTGGCCGTGGCGACGGACATATGCGCGCTGGCCACCATCGGAAACTTACCGCCGGGGATATAACAGCCCACCGATTGCACAGGGATATTGCGATGGCCAAGCACCACGCCGGGCAGGGTTTCCACCTCGACATCTTTCATGCTGTCGCGCTGGATACGGGCGAATTGCGTGACCTGTTCCTGCGCAAAGCGGATATCGGCCAGATCATCAGCAGGGACTTCGGCGATCAGCGCCTGAATTTCTGCATCGGACAGACGGTAGGTATCACGTTCCAGCCCGTCAAACCGACGCGCCATTTCGGACACTGCCAGATCGCCGTCGCGCGCGATATCTGCCAGCGCCTGTTCCACGCCGCGCCGCAATTCGGCATCCGCTGATGCGCGTTCAGCCTCGGTCTTGCCCTGCTTGAGATATTCCATGATCGTCCGTCCGTTTCGTGACTGAATACCTATGCAATACCGCAGCCCATCGAGTCGGGCAAGCGGATTTTGCATAGGTATTCAAGTCTATCCGAAATGACGTCGGGACTGCTATCCGAACCGCGTCAGACTACCAAAGCTGGTGGACATGCGGCGCAATGCGCGTTTCATAGATTTCACGCAGCTTTTCCATCGTCTCGTCAGGCAACGGCGCAAGCGCGTCGGCATCGGCATTGGCCTGCGACTGATCGGGTCTGCGCGCGCCGGGGATGACGACGGAAACAGCCTCGTTCATCAAAATCCAGCGCAGTGCCATTTGCGCCATTGTTGCGCCGCCGGGGACCAGCGGGCGGATTTCTTCCACCGCGGCCAAGGCCACATCATAGGGAACGCCGGAAAAGGTTTCGCCTTTGTCAAAGGCCGCACCGTCGCGGTTGAAACTGCGGTGGTCGTCATCGGCAAATGCGGTTTCGCGGGTCATCTTGCCCGTCAATACCCCGCTGGCCAGCGGAACCCGCGCGATAACCGCAACGCCGCGGCGCTGTGCCTCGGCAAGAAAAAGCGCGGCAGGCCGTTGGCGGAAAATGTTGTAGATGATCTGGACAGAGGCGACGTCGGGAAACGCAATCGCCTTGAGCCCTTCTTCGACCTTTTCGACGGACACGCCATAGCGCGCGATCTTGCCTTCCTCGACCAGCGCATCAAGCGCGTGGAAAACCGCCGGATCATAATATACCTCGGTCGGGGGGCAATGCAGCTGCAACAGATCCAGCTGATCCATGCCCAGATTATCCCGGCTGCGATCCACAAAAGCAGTCAGGTTATCCTTGGTGTAGCCTTGGGCCTGATGCGGGTCCAGCCGCCGCCCGGCCTTGGTGGCGACAAAGGGGCGCGGACCCGTCCGGCTGTCCAGCACATCGCGGATCAACCTTTCTGATCGGCCATCGCCATAGACATCGGCTGTGTCCAGAAAGGTGACACCGGCGTCCAGCGTTGCGTTCAGCGTCGCCTTGGCGTCTGCTTCTGTCACTTCGCCCCAAGTGCCGCCAATGGCCCAAGCGCCGAACCCGATTGCGGTGGTGGTGATGCCCGTCGATCCGAAGGCGCGTGTTGTCAGTGGCATGATTTTCAATCCTTGGTTTGATACGGTCCGAACCTAGGCCGGGGGCCGGACGCTTCCAAGTGCTTTCGGCAACGGCTAACGAAAGCGGCATCGTCGAAACGCGCCTGTGGGGTTTGCGATCCTCGCCAAACTATACCGATGTCAGCATGTATTCGTCACACAAGATGAAAGACGTTTGATTAATTCCGCCAGCGTCGGTTACAGACCGCCCGCTGATGAGCAATCATAAAATTTGCCTTGTGAAGGCTGCTTTTCACATCTGGAAATGGACCCCGATGAATGCTGCCAGACCGTGCTTACCTGCGGTATTGGCGTCATTCTCACTGGCCATTAAGCCCAACGACAGGTTCGCGGCGCGCGACAAGGGCTGCTGATAGGCAAAGCCCAGATCCACTTGTCTGTTCTCGGGTGCCAGCCCGATATCATAGCTGGTGTGACCGATGGTGCCATCCGCCATTTGCATTGGCAGATCGACCCGCGCCTGTCCTGCGGTCACTACCAGCGGCTGACGTAGGAAAACCGAAAGCTGATCGCCGCGCGCAAACACTCCGCTTCGGTCGAGCGCCAGCCCGATCCGGTGGAAACGCGCAGGGTCCAGATCGCTGATCACGCCTTGAGCCCAGCCCGTGGCAAGCCCGACTTCGGCACTAAGCCGCAAGGCTGCGTCTTGCGCCAACGGATGGGTCAGGTCAAAGGCGAGCGCATGGGCCTGCGATCCGATCCGCCCGGCCGCCGCATCCAGTGTGATCCCCATGAATTGATCTTCTGCGAACAGGCTGGTCAGCCCCAGCCGCAGCGCGCCTTGCCCCAGATCGACAGCCCGCGCCAGATGCAGACCTGCCAACCCCTCGGCGGTGATGATGGATGCCGTCAGCCCTTCGCCTCCATCCAAGAGCTCTGTCACCTGACCACCCAGGAATGTGCCACCGGGGGTCGCACCCCAAGGGTCTGACGCGTTTGCTAGGGCTGCCATCAGCGGATTGGCCCCCGCATCCAGCCGCCCAGCCTGCGCGGTCAGCACATCACCTGTCACATCAAAGCGTCCATAAAGCTGGTCGGTCGACAGGATCGGCACCGATCCCAGCGCCTGCGCCAGTGCATCACCCGTCGCTGCACCTGAAACGATAGCCACTTGCCCCAAGGGCAGCGCACCACCCTGCGCCATCGGCACCACCGCACCGCCAATCGGCAGTAAAGCCGCACGCAGGTCCAGAAAGCCATGACCGAATTCAGCGCTATAGCCATGCGCCACGCCGGGGGCGAATTCCACCACGCCGTCATGCGGGAAAAACCCGTTATCCGCCGTGGCCAGCAAGCGATCGCGCAGTTGGGGGGCGGTCAGATCGGGAAATGCCTCGGCAAGCAGCGCCACAGCGCCCGAAACTTGCGGCGCAGCAAAAGAGGCGCCTGTACCAACTTCATAAGAACTGTTGCTCGCCGCTGTGGCCACCCTGATCTGGCCATTGGCGGTCATGCAGAACCTCGCCGTTTCAAGGCAGGCAGTAGATTGACGGGTGGCGCTGATAATCCGGTCATCGTTAAAATCGGAATCGCATTGATCACCGCAATCCAGTTCTTTTCCAGATCGGGCACACCCAAAGGCAAAGCGGCCATAAGCGACGCGCTGGTCGCTGCGACATCATTCTGCATCGCAAAGACGATCACGCCGTCTTGCGCGAAATTGCGCAGGCCATCGACGTAGCGGCGTCTATTACGGTCGTTGAAATAGGTCGCGACATTGTTGTTCGCCACCGTCTGGCCGGTCAGCCCCCAGGAATTATTCGACACCACCGCCCCCACATCAGCAGCAGCGTTCATATGGTCGCGTAGTGATGTCCAGCTAATGCCCGAGTTGAAATCAAGATAGCCTTGATGGATGTCTGCTGCTGGCGCAATTCCGATCATACCCCCAGCGTCACCAGTACCCGCCATGATCGACGCAACGGCGGTCCCATGATAGTCACCTGAAGCAGGTGCAGATCCCGACGTATAAATTGTTTTTCCGGCGAATTGTTCGTGGTTCAGCCGAACAGCATTGTCTATCAGCGACACAATCTGTCCTGCGCCAGTCAGCCCTGTTGACAGCGCATAATCCAGTCGCGACGCCAACAAGGGATTGGACCGTCGACCCGCCCAAGAGAAATCGTTTGCGCGAAATCCGGGGTGGTCTCGCATGGCGGCCACCTTGTCCGCGTCATATGATGACACGAAATATCGGTTCCATGGGCTAGCGAGATCCCCTGTTGTCGGCCCTTCGACAATCAGATCAGCTATCGTTACCGATAGGTCAGGACCAAGATCGGTCTGTATCGTTGAACTGCTATCGCCACCGCCGCGACAGGCAGCGACAAGAATTAACACAGCAAAGACAAGCAAGCGTTGCAAAATTAGGTCTCCAGCCATGAGTGACGTGTGGGAACCAGCGGAGTTACGAAAACATGCGGTCAGACCTCATGACGCATAGTCCGCATGATCACGCGGTGAACCTGTCATACTTTCGGATGAAGCAGCCGCAAAGACGATCTATCGAAAGATAGACAGACCTATACATCAGTCCTCGGGAAAATAGCCGCGGTGTGCAGCGGATTGCAGGCCGCGCATCAGGTGAATGCGTCCAACCGTGGGGCGCGAAGTGCTTCAGCTTTAGCCCTGCACCTGCTGTTGGCTTGTATGATCCAAGGCTTTCGCTTTCGCCTGCGGCGCTAAGCTCGGCTCATCTGCAAGCAAGTAGGGTATTTATACACATTTTCAAAGATACCATCACTTAGCAGCATAAAGATCACATCTTTTTTGCCGTTTGATAACCAGAGCGCGATGGCGTGATTGAAAAGGATAGCATCTTGCCAACCCCCACAAGACCAACCAGCGCGACCGATACACGTGTCACGCTTAACACGGTTGCCACAAAGATCGCCGACGCGGAAAAGTTCGCAAGCCAGAGTGTTCTTCAGATCCAGAAGATTACCACTAAAATGAAGATGCTGGCGCTCAATGCAAGAATTGAAGCTGCGCGCGCTGGAACCGCTGGACGAGGATTTTCAGTCGTCGCCCAAGAGGTTTCGTCTGTGAGTGATGAAGTAAGCTCTGTCGCGGATGACATTCAAACCGATCTAAGTCGGCGATTGGTCGACTTGACAGCCGATATAGCACAAATGGAAAAATACGCCGCAGGCGAGCGACTTGTCGATTTGGCCTATACTGCGGTCGATACGATTGACCGCAACCTTTACGAACGAACTTGCGACGTCAGATGGTGGGCTACAGATGCGTCTTTTGTGCAGGCTTTGTCGACCAGTTCACCTGCATATCTTCAAGAGGCATCGCAGCGGTTGGGGGTAATCCTTGATGCTTACAACATCTATCTAGATATATGGATTTGCGGGCTCGACGGCAAAATTCTGGCCAATGCGCGACCAGGCATCTTCGATATATGCGGTTCTTCGATCAAAGAAATGCCGTGGTTTAAAGCTGCACTGAACCATGCCTCCGGGGATCATTTTGAGACAAGTGACGTGATGCACATGCCGCTGTTAAATGATGGAAAAGTCTTGGCATACAGCTGTGCGATACGCGAAAACGGAAGCAAAAGCGGGAAGATCTGCGGTGTGATGGTCACCTGCTTTGATTGGGCCTCGCAGGCAAAATCTATCGTTGCCTCGGCGCGCATGGATGCAAAAATGCGCGCGAAGAATACGCGTGTCTTATTGGTTGATAGGCACAACAGGGTTATCGCCTCTTCCGACGATACCGGGTTTCTGAAAGAGACGATCATCATCCCAGATGATCAGAATGCAAACGTCGGATTTTTCACAAATGAAAAGTTGCTGATCGCTTACCATAACTCTGAGGGTTTCGAGACCTATAGCGGGCTCGGCTGGAAAGGCGTTGTCACCCAACAATTGTAACCATTCGACATGCCCCCGCGGGAGATTTCCCGTTTTGGATCGGCGTCGTGACCTGCAAAGCGTTGCGCGCAACGATCTAACCCACACAAAAATGCTGTAAAACGTCGCCGAGAAAACACCTGTCAGGCCACTTCTAAGCCCGAAGTAGGATAGCCTGCCATTGCTACATTGGTCCAAGGCATGACTTTGGCAGCCCATTTGGTCCGTGCGCAGCGCTTCAGCGTAAAACGTCTTGGCGGCTACGGTGACGTCACACCATGTAAGTTTTTCGCGCAGACTGCCGTTGAGGATTATGGGTCGGAAACAGGTACCAGGTCGAGCAATGACAGCCTCAAAACCAGCGCTTTACGCCTTATTCAATTTGATGATCCGTTCAGGAATCATCGGCTTGCCGTTTTGGGTATCTGCATGCGATTTCGTCGAGCCGCTTGTGCAGCGCGCCGCGATTTTTACGCCGGATACCAATACCAGCACAGAAATCGACGTGCTCAGGCCGGACATTTATGATGTCACGGCTTTTGGACTTTGGAACGGCTTGCCAAGCTTTGGTGACGTGTGGGTTGCCCACGTTGATGTCGAGCTGCCAGAGCGGGTTTTAATCGCAAATGTTGCTTCGGGCGCGACCGTCGTGGGGCAACTATTCAGACGCCAGAACGTAACACAAGGCCCGGCATTTCAGGTTTCGGCCGAGGCCGCAGCCGCGCTCGGGATCGACGATGGCAAGCCAACTGAATTAAGGGTTACGGCAATCCGAGATCAGCGTGTTAGGTCGCAGAACTTGCAAGAAGACGCGATTGTCGCACCCGAATGATGTTTTGTGCAAAACGCTTGCAACTGCATCGCGCCGCGCAACCCCATCCAGAACGGCTGGGTTTAATCATTTAACGGTCGCACGCGCCATGAACTGCTAAACAAGCACGTGATGCGGCACGTGTCCGCGACAGGTCCAATAAACGACTGCGACTGTCGGGTGCCGCTATCTTTTGGCAAACGCTGCTGTCCTTCGGGTCGCCAGTCTTGTGGCGTGAATCGCGCGGCGATAGCGTCAAGCTAGAACGGGACCACACAAATAAACTGATTCCCCTATTTTTACTGACTAACCGCGTCTGAACTGTCGCCGCGTGTCGTACCGTCTATGTCAGAAGGGTGGAATACATAAGACCCTAGTATGAGCTATGTCGTCCAATCGTTCACAAACATTTACATACGGCGATCGTCTGACGTTGTAGTGATGATACCGGAATTTCCCGGTGATCCCCAACAAGTCGGAGACAGCCATGAAGACCCTCTATAAATCGCTCAAAACCTTTGCCCGTGACGAAGATGGCGCAGCCGCCATCGAATACGGTTTGTTCGCAGCCCTGATCGCCGCTGTGATCGTCGGGACGGTCGTAACCTTGGGAGAAAATGTGAAAAGCGGATTCGTGAAAGTGGATACTGCACTGGCAGAAGCGCTCGAGTGATGACCGCTTTGCTGTCCGCGTTATCGGACATGCAGACATAGGCAAAGCTCCCCCTGCGTCCAAGAGGTAAACCCGATGATTCAATTGCGCGACACAACAAGCCCCGCTTTCGGTGCCTATATGCTGACCGATGATGGTTGCAGCACGGCGGCGCTGGTGGCACAGCAGGGTGGCTGGGACTCCGCGCATATCCATCGTGGCGGCCTTTTGGGCGCGGGGCGGCTGACGTTCGACCGGCCCCTTGCCGAACGGCTGATCGCAGAGATCGGCAACGAGGGGATGGATCAAGCTTGTGACAGTGTCGCATCAGTGGCGCAATCAGGGGCGCGGCTGGTCGTGCTGGGGCGGGCGGATGATCTGGCCTCTTACCGCGCGATCCGGGCGGCGGGTGCGGTGGATTATTTTGCGTTCCCGGCGCCAACCAAAGATGTATTGACTGCTTTTGCCCTGGCCAATGGCCAAAACGCCCCACAAGCCAGCACCGCAAAGATCATCGGGATCGCCGGTTGCACGGGCGGCGTCGGCGCAAGCGCGCTGGCACAGAACCTTGCACGGCTTGCCAGCAAGACCGGCGGCCTTGGCCGTGTCGCGCTGGTGGATGCCGATCTGGCCTTTGCACCGCTCGCGCATGATCTCAAGCAGGAACCGACCGCAGGCATCCGCGATGCGCTGCTGGACCCCAAAAGGATCGACAGTCTGTTTCTGGATGCGTCGATGACGCGGATTCAGGACAGTTTCTGGCT
>PUNR01000123.1 GCA_003551805.1 Loktanella sp. | reverse complement strand
GCGGCGGCCTTCGCGGTTGTTCAGGGCGTGGTTGAGCAGGGGGGTTTTTCCCGCACCCAGAAACCCCGACAGGACGGTGACGGGCAAGCGATTGTCGGGCATGGCGATCTCCTTTTGTGTGATGTTATAACATAACTAAAGGAGTCGTCGGGGAACGGCAAGGGCTATGGCGCTGTGTTGCGGGCCATGCGCAGGGACCGGCCTGCTGTCATCGGGACGGGGGATCCGAAATGCCCATCCAATATCCGCACCATCCGGCGATAGGCGGCGCGGTGGCGGTTGCGCAGGGTGACGCCAGCAAAGACCGGCTGGGTGATGACGGGCGCATCGGCGACCAACTGGCACTGGCCGCCTGCAATCAGGGCTTGGGCAGAGGGGGCCAGCACATAGGCGGTGCCGGACAGGGATGTGACCAGATCGACCATCGCCGCATTCTGCCCGATGGACAGCGACACGTTGGTCAGGTCGGGCAGCAGTGCGGCATGGCTTTGTGCAAAAGCGGGGGCGTAATTGGCAAGGATGTAGGTGTCGGGGCGCACCTCTGACAGGTTGGTGGCGGTGGTGGAGACCATCAGATAGCTAACCTCGCCCAGCGTCTGGAAATAGAGGTCGGGGTGGATTTTGGGGGTGTAAAGCACCGCCACATCTTGCACGCCTGTCACCAGATCGGCGCACATCTGGGCGGAATAATCGGCCTCGAAGAAAAACACCGTATCGGGCAGGGCAGCGCGGAACTGCCCGATCAATGCGCTGATCGCCATACCGACAAGGTCGTGCTGCAACCCGATCCGCATGGTGACACCTGCGATGCCGCTGTCGCGCGTGGCGTTCAGCGCCGTGATCCAGCTGTGGCGCAGGCTGCGGGCGTGGGGTTCGAACCGCAGCCCTTCGGTGGTCAGCGTCGTGCCTGCGCGGGAACGGGTGAACAGCGGGCGGCCAATCGCCTTTTCCAGCGCCTTGATCCGGCCAGAGATCGTGGATTGCGTCACCCCCAGCCGTTCCGCTGTCTGGTTAAAGCTGCGCGTTTCGCACAGATCAAGGAAGGTTTCGATCAATTCTATCTGCATGAAAGCCAGTCTGACCTAATCGGTGATACCGATCAATAACAACCGATATGCCTGATTGTTTGGCTGAAGTCTTAGGCGCAATATCGCGCCATAGATGCTGATGGAGCCCCCATGTCCGACACGATCCAGTTGAAATCCCGCAGCGGTGGTCGTGCCGCGCGGGTTGCCTTGCGCAGCGCCCCGTTGGCAGATGATAAACGCCCCGTGCGGGCGGGCATGCCCGGCGGGCGGCTGAAGGTTTTGACCGATGCCGAGGTGCTGCGCATTCACCATGCAGCCCTAGATGCGCTGGAACAGATCGGGCTGTCACAGGCCCCGCAATCGGGGGTCGAGATCATGACCCGCGCCGGTGCGATCCTTGGCGAGGACGGGCGGCTGCGGTTCCCGCGCGCATTGGTCGAGGATATGTTGGCCAAGGCCGCACGCGACATCACCCTGTTCGGACGCGATCCGAAATACGACCTGCACCTGTCCGGCACCAACGTGCATTTCGGCACGGCAGGGGCCGCGGTGCATATCGTGGACCTTGCGACCAACACCTATCGCGACAGCACGGCGCAGGATTTGTTCGATGCGGCACGGATTACGCATAACCTTGATAACGTGCATTTCTTTCAGCGGGCGATGGTCTGCCGCGATGTTCTCGATAACCTCGAAATGGATTTGAACACGATCTATGCCTGCTGTTCGGGCACGACGAAACACGTGGGCACGTCGTTCAGCGACCCGTCGCATGTGGCCCCCGGTTTCGACATGATCCACCGCATCGCGGGGGGCGAGGCCGCGTGGCGCGCGCGCCCGTTCATTTCCAATTCCAACTGCTTCGTCGTGCCGCCGATGAAATTCGCCGAGGAAAGCTGCATGGCGATGGAAAGCTGCATCCGTGGCGGCATGCCTGTGCTGCTGCTATCGGCAGGGCAGGCAGGGGCGACGGCACCGGCACCTATCGCGCTCGCCATCGTGCAGGCGGTGGCGGAATGTCTGGCGGGTGTTGTCTATGTCAACGCGATGGCACCGGGGCATCCGGCGATCTTTGGCACTTGGCCGTTTGTGTCGGACCTGCGCACGGGGGCGATGTCGGGCGGGTCTGCGGAACAGGCGCTGCTGACGGCAGGCTGCGCGCAGATGCATCATTTCTATGGCCTGCCGGGGGGTGCTGCTGCGGGGATTTCCGACAGCAAATTGCCCGACATGCAGGCGGGTTGGGAACAGGGGATCACCAATGTGCTGGCGGGTCTATCGGGGCTGAACATGGTGTATGAGGCGGTCGGGATGCATGCGTCGCTGCTGGGCTTCTGTCTGGAATCGCTGGTGCTGGGCGACGACATTCTGGGGCAGGTCATGCGCTGCGTGCGCGGGATTGATGTGACCGAGGACAGCACATCGATTGAGGCGATGAAGGCGGTCTGTCTGGATGGCGCGGGCCATTACCTCGGGTCCGACCAGACGCTGCAACTGATGCAGACGGAGTATATCTATCCCGTGCTTGGCAATCGGATGAGCCCAAAAGAATGGGCGGAAGCGGATCGTCCGCAACTGCTGGATAAGGCGATTGCCCGCAAGAATGACATTCTGGCAAAGGCGGGGCGCCAGATTGACCCTGCGATTGATGCGGCGATCCGCGCGGATTACCGGATTTATTTCAACTAAGGGGCGACTGATGCATTACGGCTATATCGGGCTGGGCAATCTGGGCGGGCATTGTGCGGCCAGTCTGCGGCGTGCGGGGTTTGATCTGACTGTGACAGACCTGAACCGCACGGCGGGTGATGCTGTTTGCGCTGCTGGCGCGCAGTGGGCCGATACGCCAGAGGCGGTCGCGGCATCGGTCGATCATGTCATCACTTGTCTGCCATCGCCTGCCGTCACTGCGCAGGTCTTGACGCGTATATTGCCCGTGATGAAACCCGGCGCGCATTGGATCGAGATGTCCACGCTTGGTCGCGACGATGTGCTGGCCTTTGCCGATCAGGCGGCCGCAGCGGGTGTGCGGATGATGGAACTGCCCGTCACAGGCGGCGTGCATCTGGCAGCGCAAGGCCAGATCACGATGCTGGCGGGTGGCGACAAGGATTTGTTCGACCTGCACCTGCCCGCGCTGGAGGCGATCGGCAATCAGGTGTTCCATATCGGTCCCTTGGGGTCGGCGTCGATCATCAAGGTCATCACCAATATGCTGGCGTTCATCCATCTGAAAGCCTGTGGCGAGGCATTGATGCTGGCCAAACGCGGGGGTCTTGATCTTGGGCAGGCGTGGCATGCGATCAAGGCGTCATCGGGCAATTCTTTCGTGCATGAAACCGAAGGCGCGCTGGTGCTGAACGGGTCTTATGATATTGCGTTCAATATTGATCTGGCGCTGAAGGATCTGGGGTTTGCGCTGGATTTCGGGCGGGAATTCGGGGTGCCGCTGGATTTGGCAGGGGCGACGGAACAGACCTATGTCGCCGCGCGTGCGGCCTATGGCGGGCAGGCGCAATCGCCGATGATTGTGAAATTGCTGGAGGATCTGTTGGGAACCGATCTGCGGGCAGAAGGGTTTCCAGCGCGGCTTTAGCTGCTGTGCCACGCGGTCATGATATCGCCGATGCGCGCTGGGTCATAGGCAAAGACGCTGACCTGATTGCCGATGCTGGCAATGGCCGCTGGTTTGTCTTGGCCCAGTGCGTGATCCAGACAGACCAGCATTGGTGCATCCGGTTGCGGAAAGATCGCCTTTTGGCGGTTGTGGAATGCGTCGAACTGGTCGCGCCATATCTGTTCCAGCGCGGCGGTCTGGCCCGATGTAGCGGTGATATTGCCGTCCACGATCTGCACGGTGGCTGTGACAGCATCGGCAACGGGTGTCAGGAAATCGGGCAGCGCGTTTGTGGCGGGATCGGCGGGCGCTTCCAGCGTTTTGACGGAAATGCCCGCTTGTGACGGGCTGCCGATGGGTGTGGCGGGCATGATCTGCACCGTGACCTGTGCTGCATTCTTGCACAATTGGGCCAGAAAGGCGCTGATCCCGTTGACCATATCGGGGTTGTCCTGTGACAGCATCTGGCCTGCCAAGGCGTTGTCGGGCGCGCCGGTGATGTCGATCACGCTGCGCAAACGCCGCCCGGCGGCAGCGACCCGCAGGACCGCATTATCGACCCGAAAAACCAGCGTCCGTTCCAGCACTGTATTGTCAATCTCGGCCAGAAGCGCGACCAGCGGTGGTGGCTTGCCATGCTCCGAAATCACACGCGCGCCGTCCCGAAAGGTAGGATTTTCCGCAGCCAGTGCAGTCAGTTTCGCAAACAGGGGGCTGTGCTTATCCGGCATCGCTGATCTTCTTCAGGCAAGCGCGGGCATCGCTGACAAAAGCGGCCATGTCCACGTCAGGCGCACAAACGCAGCAAAGCGCGTCTTGCGGGGCGGCGATGGTGCGCAGGTAAATCCGGATTTGTCCCGCTGTTGCAATTATCACCGTTTCCGACGGGGTGTTGCCAAGCGCAGGTTTGTCATCGGGTCCGAATGTCATCGCGGCCTCGGCGCATAGCGCGTCCAGCCCTTCGCGGGTCAGGGGCGTCGTGGTGTTGCTGACCAGCACCATTCTGGTCGACAGATCGGCAAAAGCCAGCGTTTCGCAGGCAGGATGTTGGTCCTGCAGATTATCAAGATGCGGCATTGTCATGAAAACTTGACCTCATCATCATCGTCATCCTCTCGTACCACCCGTTCTACGCGGCGGGGAACGATCGGGGGTGGCGCGGGCAGGGGTGCGTCGTCCGGCAGGTTGAACAAAGGGTCGTCGATGCGTGCTGTGATCTTGGCCAATTTGTCGATCATGTCGATCAGATGGGTCACGAACGGCCCCGCACCGCTGGCATTCCATTTGTCGAGATCTTCGCCTGCGGCCAAAGCCCCGAGCAACGAAATCGGGAAGATTGCACCGAATTTGCCATCGGTTTCGCGTCGCACGCGTTGCAGAACGCGGCGGCGGTCGTTGTCGTTCAGCAATTTGTCGAAACGTGTGACCAACAGGACGGATATGTCACGCATCGCCTTTGGCATCATGTCCCAGACGGCGGCTTCGGACTGGCGCCATGCTTGGGTCGCGTGGGTGCACCAGATCACGGCGTCTACCTCTGGCAGGAGGCGTTCCCAGACGTCTGACGGCATGTTGGGGTCGGAAATGCCCGGAAAGTCGATCAGGTCGCATACTTCGAGTATGTCGGCCTCTAGAAACAGCCGGATCATACGTGTTTCAAGGACCGGCACCTGTTCCAGCGCATCAAGCGAAATGGCTTCGCTGCTGCCGTCGATATCGACGCGGTAGGGTTCCTGATCCCCGTGCGATATCCAGACCGGCGCAAGGCGGGTTGCCGTCACTTTTTCCGGCAAGGGGCGTGCGCCCAGCAACAGGTTGGACAAGGTGCTTTTGCCCGCGCTGAATTCGCCCATCAAGGCGATCCGTGGTTTGCGTGCGGCACCTGTCATTGGTCGTCGCCTTTGGACCTGCGGGCCGTTTGTGCGCTAAGTTCGTCAAGGATAAAGGCAAACATTTCGGCCCGTTCCTGTTGCGCTGTGATGCCAAAGATATTCTCGAGATCATCAATATCGACGGTTGATTTTTCACTAATATCCGTCAGCAATCCGCGCTGTTCGGCCAGAAATTCGCGCAGTTCGCGTTCGGCCATGGCGCGGATTTCCCCCGCCTGCCGAATTTTGAGTTCTTCGACGATCGGGTCGGTTTCGGCCTCGATCAGATCGTAGAAGCCGCTGGCAAAGGCGCGGTATCCCTTGCGCCGTTTCCACCAGCCTTTCCACCACGATGTTTGCAAATCCAGCGCGATAGTCTGGCCCAAAGTGACGGGCGCCGGAATATCGGGGGCGGCTGGCGGTGTGATCGTGAAATTATCGACTGCAACACCGAATGCCGCGCGATACAGTCCGGCCAGATCATCTGCCGTGGCCGCAAAGACATCGTCACAGGCGGCGGTGACGTTGTGGCGCATCACCTGATAGCTGGTGCGCAACAGCAGGCGCAGCCCGTCGGGGCTGTATTGCCAGACCTTGTCTTCGCCTTCGCTTTCCAGATGTTGCAGCAAGGATTCTAGCGCGCGGTCCAGAAACCGCTTTTGCGATTGATCGATGCGCGAGGAGAATTGGTCAAAGACAGAATCCAGCCTGTCGGACAGCAGCGCCAGCTTGTCCTGCGTGATCCGGTCCAGATGACCGACCAGTGCGTCATGTGGCATCACGTCGATGACATCGCCATCCAGACGCATTGAAACGATTGTGCCGGACGCCTGCACACCGCTGACAAGGTTCAGCGCGCGTTTGCGGGCGGCGGCAAGGACTTCGGCGCCGGTGCTTTCCACGATCCGTTCGGACAAGGCACTGAAAAGTTCGGGCACGCCGGACAGGTGCCAGACCATGGATTTGGTATCCATGGTCGAGGTTTCGGTCGTCAGCGATGCCTCGGCCCAGTTGAACAGGGCATCGGCGCTGTCGGCAACGATATCATCCAGATTTTCAGCCAAAGCGATGGTGGCCCAATAGGCGCTGCCAAAGATGACCTGCGGATTTTCGGGGCCGTTCTGATCGGCCAATGTCTGCAAGATGCTTGCGCGGATTTCGGGGATCTGGGCAGCAGGATCGGCCAGTTCGTCGATCCGGTTTACAAAAATCACCACCTCGCGCGACTTCACGTTCGAGATCAGCCGGATCAACCCCATATCCATCGAGCTGAGCGCCTGATGCGCCGACAGCACGACCACGCAGATGCGGCTGTCGCGCAGGGCGTTGATGGTGATCTGTTCGCGCATCATGAATGTGTCGTTCACACCCGGCGTGTCGCGCAGGCAGAACGGCATCGGAATAGCGGGTGCATCCAGATACAGATCGGCTGATTTGGTAATATCTGCAAAACGGCCCTGCTGGTCATCATCTGCCTGATCGTCAAGATCGTCACCCAGACAGACGTAACGCTGCACCAGATCATCGGTCAGCTTGGCGTAATGATGTTTTTGCCCCAGCAGCAGTTCAAACTTGGCCCCTAGGCGGCGCTTGGTCTTGTCGCGCATTTCGGCGATTTGCTGGCGGATCTTTTCCATTTCGTCATCCGCACCGGCACGCGCGGACAATTCACCGATTCGACCACCGTTTTCGACCAGATGGTCCCATTCGTCCTGATTGAAAAACTGGAAACTGGCGGTGGGTGCGTCGTCGGCCAAAGGCGTGTTCAGATGCAATGACGTCACCACAGAGGTCCAGGGGTTCACGTCGGCAGGCAGCAGATCACGCCGCCCCAGCATCGCGTTGATCAGCGTTGTTTTGCCGGATTTGATCTGCCCGATCAAGGTAACGCTGGGTTCAAACCCGCGTAACTGTTTGACAAGGCGGGCAGATTTCTTGCCTGCGTCCTTGCCGCCAAGCTCTGCCACGTCTTGCAGTATCGCCTCGAGATCGCTGATTTCCTCGGCGAACAGTGTCAGCTGTTCCAGCCCGGCTTCCATAAAGTTGTCATTGACGGATGCGACGTCATCGCCGTCTTCTTTTGCGAGCTCTTCCGCATTCATCCGTAACTACCTCACCAGTAAAAATTTTTTGCGTTATAACAGTTGTCAGACGCAAGGCCAAATACTGCCCCGCTATATAGATTTAAATGCCCCGCATGTTACCGCTCTGGTACAACAAACCAGCTATTAGGCGGCTTCCTGCGCTTCTAATTCGTGTTTGACCTGCAAAAGCAGGCTGGCCGCTTCAATTGCGGCGCTGTCGCGTTTTTCCATCTGCATCAGTTGCACCATGTCAGCGGCATCCAGCGCCATATCCTGCATCTGCCGCAGGGCATCATCTGTTGTGATACCCTTTGCTTGCAGGAAATCGCTAAGCCATTGTAATTGATCAGATATCATCGCCATCACTTGTGCCGGCTCGACCGCTTCGCTGTCTTGCTGCTGGGCCACGATCTGCGCGCATTGCGCGGTGATGTGGTCCAAGGCAGCGCGGTAAACGCTGCGGTCATTGGTCGCGGCGGGTGCTGGCGGCACGGCCGGTTCCGGGGCGGCGTTTGTGGTTTCGGGCGGGTGCTGGCTAAGCAAAAATTCCGCCATGTCTGATGCAGATTGTTTGCAGGCCTCGACCTGTTTGAGCATCGCGCCGATCAGTGCCAGACCGCCGCTGTCTTGCAGGCGTTGCTTGTCCACCGAACCATCGGGGTTGCGCGCTGCGATGGCGTCAACTGCCGCGATATTCAGGATTTGCTGAAATTCGTCGCGCGCCACCATTGCGGCCTGCGCAAGCACAGCATCCAGCCGGTCTTGCGCGCGCAAGATATCGGTCTTGGTGATCATCAGAAAAGCCTGATCTTTGATCTGTTCGGGCATAGGTGCCCAGATTTTCTGTTCGGTCACGTCAAAGTTCTGGCTGCACCACAAAACCACATCGCTGCGGCTGGCGGCCCATTGGCTGGCCCTTGCGATTGCGGTCAGGTCGTCGGGGGCGACGACTTCTAGCAGGGAAATTTTGGTCAGGGCGGGCAGCGGCATTTGCATCTGGATAAACACAGGCGCCAATGCTGCGATCTGGTCGGGATCATTTCCGGCCAGCGTTGTTTTGCTGCCATCGGCCAGCGTGCAGATCGTCTTGATCTTGTCGCCATAGGTCAGTTCCAGCGTCGGCATTGCCCGATCTGCAGGCACGACCTGCCCGCCTGCCAGCAGGTCACGCAAGGTCGATTTGCCCGTGCCAGGCTTGCCCAGCAACGCCACGCGCACCGGCTTTTCCAGACGGTCCAGCAGGTGGCTTGCATGGGTCACGGCCTTTGGCGGAAATTGCTCTGACGCAATCGCCTTGCGCAAGGCGGCGGCAATATCGGGGATGTCAGACATCATTGCCCACCTGACGCGCGCCTTGCCGGGATGTCATCGACATCGTCAGGCGTGACAATCCGCGTGATCGAGGCTGTCGGGGCATCGACATGCCCTGCGGGTTTTGCCCGCACCGCGCGGATAACGGGTTTGTTGTGGTTCAGCTTGATGACCGAAAAGGTGCAATTGTCCTGATCGGGGTCTGCGAGGGTGTTAATCGCCTCGAGCAGGTAACCCGCGATTTCGGCGGCTTTGCGGCGCCGATGTTTGTAAAGTATCCGCGTGATCTGCGCATCTTCAAGGTATTGCAGCCCGTCACTGGACACCAGAACGATGTCACCGACCCGCAGTTCCACTGGCTTTTTCGGACAGTCGGATTTCGCGACGCGGTCACCCAGAATCACAGATGTCAAACAATTGCGGTCGGGGTGGTTTTTGCCGGCTTCGGCGTCAAGCATGCCTTGCGCCACCATAAAGTCGATTTGTGGTGCCATCGAATGGTCTTCGTTCAGCTGTTGCAGCTTGCCGTCACGGAACAGGAACAGGGGGGAATCCCCGATCGACATCCAGAACAGCCTGTTTTCCACAAGCACCGCTGAAACCAGTGTTGCGCCCATCCCGTGGGTTTCGGGATGCCGATTGACGTGATCGCGCACAACTGCATTGGCGTTAACGGCGGCTGCAGTCAGATATTGCGGGATCTCGTTTTCAAAATCGGCAAAGTTGGCGCTTTGGAATTTCAATTCGCTGAAGACTTCGGTCACGACGATCTTGCTGGCCACGTCACCTGCGGCATGCCCGCCCATACCGTCAGCCAGCACGACGATGCCGCTGTCCGAACCAAATGGAAAGTCCGTGACAATGGCGTCTTCCTGATAGTCGCGTCCGCCTTGGCAGATCGCTGATGCGACGTCAAAGCGTGGCTCAGGCGATCGCCACATCATCGTCCCCCTTGCCGGTATCTTCTGACCAGTTGAAAGAATCATCGCACAAGGCAACGAAACGCAGCTTGGTTTCGCCGATGCGGATGATATCGCCGTTGTTCAGGTTTTCGTTGGTGATGACGGGTTTGTCGTTCAGGCGGACAATATTTGCCTTGCCGCCGTGGCCCAGCAGAAACGACATTGTTTCAGGGTCATAGACGATGGCTGCATGGTTGTTGCGCGAAATGGTCGTATCGCCGAAATCAAGCTGGATCGCCTGATCTTCGCCCCGGCCAATCTGCGACATGCCCGCCAGTAGCGTAAAGCTTTCGCCGCGTCCCGGCCCTTCGATGACGACGATCCAGCCGACAGGAAAGCGCACGCGCTGGGCGGTGGGGGCTTTGGGTGCGTCGTTGAAAAGATCGACCACATCACCGTTTGATTTTTCGAAACCAAGCAGTCGCGTCTTGGTCCGACGCGCACGCGCGGGTGTGCGCGCGGCTGCAACTGGTGCCGCCTGATCTGGCAGCGGGGTTGACGCGTCGTGGTAATCAAGATCCCAGATGTTCACAGGGGGTGCTGTATCAGCGGCAGCAACAGCGGGCGCGGGCTGGGCCGGATCGGCCGTTTCGCCGCCATTGGTGATGGAACCAATGGTGTCGCGGTAAGATTGTTCAAGAGAATCAACGTTCTGCATCAAGTCTTGATCGTTTTCGATGCGGTTTTTACTAATCAGATCACGAATGAATTTCATTTGTCCTGTCTTCCTTTATCCCCTGTTGCACGGCCTTCCGCCGGCTAATCTACTTCTGGAATGTAGGTCAAAGATGCGACCCACATGGTGCCGTCCCGTTGCACCGCAAATGTATAGCGTTCGGTGCCATTTTCGGACTCACGGTTGAAAATGTCCAATAATGAAGTGCGTTCGTTAATTAATTCTGAAGTCTGAATGAAACTTGTCACAATATCACCGACCTGCAGGCCACCGCTGGTATCTTCCGGTGCGGCTGTGACAAATGTGCGCCAGCTATCGTCAGCAAAGCCCGATTCAAAGGCCAGGCCGTTGGGCAGCGAAAAGCCGTAGACAACTGGCAGGGTCAGGTCGTGTTCTTGCGATGCGCCCGTGTCGGGTGTGAGGACGGTGAAGGTCGCTGTCACCTCGGTTGTGTCGGGGGTGGTGTCTGTGCTGGCGCGCAATGCGGGCGTTATTTCTGCGATGGCACTTATGTCTGTTCCGTTCACTGACGTCACCACGACGCCGGGCTGCACCCATTCGGCGGTGTCGCTGCTGACTTGTCCGATTGTATCTGACCCAGGCTCTGCCGCGGTGAAGGGCAATTGCACCGACCAGACAGGCACAAGGCCGGAGGCGATAATTTCGTTGCTTGGAACGATTGGCGTAATATCCAGCGCCGGACCGGTGCCGACCTGTGCAATGACGTCGGGCGTGTCGGGCAGGGCGGGCGCTGCTGTTTCAGCGGCGGGGGTTGTGCGCGCCAAGGGACCGTTGGGCAGGGTCGCTGCGCTTGGCGGTTCAGCGACGACATTGGCCGTTTCTGCGGGTGCGGATGGTTCCGGTGTGGGTGCCGGTGCGGGTGTAGCCGCGACAAAAGGGGCAGGGGCCGGGGCAGGGGCGACCGATGCTGCAATCTCTGGCGCAGGATCGTTGCCGGTCATGACATAGCCGACACCGACCAAAAGCGCGACAACCGCCGCCGCGCCAAGCAACAGCGGCATGCGCGAAGGTGGTTTGCTTTCGGTCGCAGTATTGGC
>PUNR01000036.1 GCA_003551805.1 Loktanella sp. | reverse complement strand
CGTACAACGGACGTGACCGGCACCGTGGTTCTGCCTGAAGGTACAGAAATGGTGATGCCCGGCGACAACCTGAAGTTCGAAGTCGAACTGATCGCGCCAATCGCCATGGAAGACGGCCTGCGCTTCGCGATCCGCGAAGGCGGCCGCACCGTCGGCGCTGGCGTTGTGTCGAAGATCCTGCTGTAAGCAACAGGTAAGGTGGGTCTTGACCCACCCTACGCCAAACGAAAGGCCGCCCCACAATGGGGCGGCCTTTTGCGTTTCACCGTTTCTTGCGTTCTTTCACGTCATCAAAGACTGGCGTGATTGCTGTTGCAATTAAAGCAGCGGCAAGCGGCAAAGTGGCGGCATAGCCAAGGGCCTGAAAGCCGACTGCGCCGGTCAGTCCGCCGACAAAGAACGAGATCAGCAGGATCGCCAGCATCGGCATACGTTGTGGTGTCGGGGCAAACGTGGTGCCCTTCGCAGCTTTGCGAAACAACCAGCGTCCCACGTCAATGCCCAGATCTGTCGCAATACCGGTGATATGCGTGGTTCGGATTACCGCGCCCGAAATCTTAGTTATGACGGCATTCTGCAGACCCATGACAAAGCACAAAAGCAGAATGGTGACGGTGACAAAGACACCTTGGACCTCTGCAATCTGACTGCCAAGAATGCCGAAGGCCATTAGCAGCGACGCCTCTAGCAACAAAGGTATCGCATATTCGCTTTGTAATTGGCGGCTGCGCGCATAATTGACCAGCAATGCAGTACAAGCTGCGCCGCTGATAAAGGTCACCAGACACACCAGCCCGAACAGCGCGATCCGGTACTGCCCCACGGCGATCAGATCGGCCATTTCCGACACGATCCCTGTCATATGGGACGTATATTGTTGCACCGCGAGGAACCCGCCCGCATTGATCGCGCCTGCAACAAAGGCGAGCAGATAGCCCAAGTTGCGGTTTCCTGATTCGGTGCGGCGCGCACCGGTCAGATGCCGCGACAGACTTTTCGCCATTTCGGTGCCTTTCGTTCTGCAGAAACGCCGGACAAAAGCGCCATTGCACTGCAAACAGCACCACCAATAGCCCTAAAACACAAGAGCCTGCCGATATAGCGATTTCACGCAATCAGCCCTTGCCAGACAGGGCGCTTATCCCTATACGGCCCCAATCCGACGGGGGTGCGCCATGCGTGCCCTTTTTATGTTGGACGAAAAGACGCGACGAGGGTTCTGGATGAGCCATGATCCTCCTCTCCGATCTAGACCCTATCAAAAAGGGTGATGAAATGGCAGCCAGCCAAACCATCCGTATCCGCCTCAAGGCGTTTGATTTCCGGGTGCTTGATGCAAGCACAGCAGAAATCGTCAGCACAGCCAAGCGCACAGGCGCTTCTGTACGCGGCCCGATCCCACTGCCGAACAAGATCGAAAAGTTCACTGTTCTGCGCGGACCGCACATCGACAAGAAATCCCGCGATCAGTTCGAGATCCGTACGCACAAGCGTCTGCTCGACATCGTTGACCCGACACCGCAAACCGTGGACGCGCTGATGAAGCTCGACCTGGCTGCTGGCGTCGACGTCCAGATTTCCGTGTAAGGAGGGTTCTATTATGCTCCGTACAGGACTTATCGCAAAGAAACTGGGCATGACCCGGTTGTTCATGGAAGACGGTCGTCAGATCCCTGTCACTGTTCTTTCTCTCGAAAACCTGCAGGTCGTTGCACAGCGCACTGCTGACAAAGACGGTTACGTCGCTGTCCAGCTTGGTGCCGGTACTGCAAAAGCCAAGCGGACAAGCCAAGCCATGCGCGGCCACTTTGCCGCTGCCAAGGTTGAACCAAAGCGCAAGGTTGCCGAATTCCGCGTTGCCCCCGAGAATATGATCAACGTCGGTGAAACCATCACCGCGAACCATTATTTCGAAGGTCAATATGTGGACGTGTCCGGCACATCCATCGGTAAAGGTTTTGCCGGTGCGATGAAGCGCCACAACTTTGGCGGTCTGCGTGCATCGCACGGTGTGTCCGTCAGCCACCGTTCGCACGGTTCCACTGGCCAGTGTCAGGATCCGGGCAAGGTTTTCAAAGGCAAGAAAATGGCCGGCCACATGGGTTCTGCCCGCGTGACCACCCAGAACCTGCAAGTCATTCGTACCGATGCAGACCGTGGCCTGATCATGGTCAAGGGCGCTGTTCCCGGTTCGCGTGGCGGTTGGGTGACGATGAAGTACGCGGTCAAAAAGCCGACACCTGAAAACGTGATCTACCCTGCCGGTCTGAAGTCGCTGGATGAAGAAGCCAAGCGCCTGGCCGAAGAAGCTGCCGCCGCTGCCGCCGCTGAAGAAGCCGCTGCTGCAAAGGCCGCTGCCGAAGCAGAACAGGCCGCACTGGAAGCTGCTGAAGCCGCCGCAAACGAAGCCCCGGCTGATGCCGATACGACAGAGGGTGATAAAAATGAAGGCTGATGCAATCAATCTGGAAGGCGCAAAGGCCGGTTCCGTCGAATTGAACGACGCGATCTTTGGTCTGGAGCCACGCAAGGACATCCTGCACCGCGTCGTCCGCTGGCAGCGCAACAAGGCCATGGCAGGCACACACGACGTGCTGGGCCGGTCGGAAGTGTCCTATTCCACCAAGAAGATCTATCGTCAAAAAGGCACCGGTGGCGCACGTCACGGTTCCAAAGGCGCTCCGATCTTCCGTCACGGTGGTACCTACAAGGGCCCAACCCCGCGCAGCCACGCCCACGAGCTGACCAAAAAGTTCCGCGCTTTGGGACTGAAGCATGCTTTGTCCGCGAAAGTCGCGGCGGGTGAGCTGGTCATCGTGGACAGCATCGATGTGAAAGACGCAAAAACCTCTGCACTGGCCAAAATGGTCGGTTCCTTGGGTTGGAAGCGCGCACTGATCATTGATGGTGCCGAAGTGAACGAAAACTTCGCCCGCGCTGCTGCAAACATCGAAACCATTAACGTTCTCCCATCCATGGGTGCCAACGTTTACGACATCCTGAAGTCGGACACGCTTGTCCTGACCAAAGCGGGTGTCGCAGCACTGGAGGCTCGTTTGTCATGAGCGTGAAAGCTGAATACTACGACGTGATCCGCAAGCCGATCATCACTGAGAAAGCAACCATGGCGTCCGAAGCCAATGCCGTTGTTTTCGAAGTCGCGATCGACGCCAACAAGCCCCAGATCAAACAGGCCGTCGAGGCGCTGTTCGGTGTGAAGGTCAAGGCCGTGAACACCTCGATCACCAAAGGCAAGGTGAAGCGTTTCCGTGGTGCCCTGGGTACCCGCAAGGACGTGAAGAAAGCCTACGTGACCCTGGAAGCAGGCAACACGATCGATATCTCCACCGGGCTGTAAGGCTTAGGTGAGGTCGAAGAAAGAAAGCCCTCGCGGGAACGCGGGGGCTTTTTTTGTAAACAAGCTGCGGTTTGAGTCGACCTAAGGGATCAGTCGTACATCTGGCATGACATGATGTATGTGCTTTTTTAACTGATGCCTGCTTGGCAATCCGAGCGCATAGTCAGCGGCAGCAAAAGCTGCATGCCATGTTTCGGCAACTGTCGGGCCGTTCAGTTCTGTGTCGTTTAAGAAACTGACAAAGAGCAGTTTTGCGTTGATACCATTTCTCCGTAGCCACCATAAAAATGTCAGGCGGTTCGCATACTGATAGAATACCTCTGACCAATCCACAGAAGTTTGGACGCCTAGGTCAGACTGGACCGCTACAAAAGCACGCTGGATTTGGTTTCGTGATGTATTGCTTGCCGCTGAAGGTGAGGAGAAAAACTCTTTCAAATGTGCTTTTGCCTCGACCAATACTAACCCTTCTGGCGTTCTTCCCAGCGCATCCCATTGCGGACCGCGCTTGGGCCAAAAATCGTTGAGTGATTGCGATAGGTGTCCAATACCCATCCGTTCCAAAAAGGCGATATCGCGATACTCGGCGTAATTATCGGCTGCAATAGGTGACAGCCATTCGATCGCGGGTAAACTTTGAGGCTGAAGCAGCTCGGGGCAGTTCTGAATTGATTTCTGTAGCCACATAAGGCTACCTTTTGTTCCGGTCGGTTGTTCAACGCGCATAGATTTGTTCCTTAGAATGCATTGCAACAGTAGCTGAAGCACCTGATATCGCAAACTCCCTTGCCACCCTGCGACCTCCCCGCTATACGCCACCAATCACGGCCTCGGATTCGTTCCGGGGCCTTGTGTCTTATGCGCATGCTAGGGTTCACCCCGGCAATCGTAGGTCGGGGTTCACCCCGACAACCCTTCACTTGGGGACCTTCGGGGCCCTGTAAACCATAGTCCCGGACCTGTCCGGGACGCCAAGCAAACGGAAGAAGCTAACATGGCATTAAAGTCGTACAAACCGACGACGCCAGGCCAGCGCGGGCTGGTGCTGATCGACCGTTCGGAGCTTTGGAAAGGTCGCCCTGTCAAGGCCCTCACAGAGGGTCTGACGAAATCGGGCGGACGGAACAACACCGGACGGATCACAATGCGTCGCATTGGTGGGGGCGCAAAGCGTCTTTACCGCATCGTCGATTTCAAGCGCAACAAACTGGACATGCAGGCTGTTGTCGCACGGATCGAATACGATCCAAACCGGACAGCATTCATTGCGCTGATCCAGTACGAAGACGGCACCCAGACCTATATTCTGGCGCCGCAGCGTCTGGCGATCGGTGACAAGGTCATCGCCTCGGCCAAGGCTGACATCAAGCCGGGCAACGCGATGCCTTTCTCGGGCATGCCCATCGGGACAATCGTCCACAACATCGAACTCAAGGCAGGCAAAGGCGGCCAGATCGCCCGTGCAGCCGGCACCTATGCCCAGTTCGTCGGTCGCGATGGCGGCTATGCGCAGATCCGCCTGTCCTCGGGCGAATTGCGTCTGGTCCGTCAGGAATGCATGGCCACTGTTGGCGCCGTGTCGAACCCCGACAACAGCAACCAGAATATCGGTAAGGCCGGTCGCAACCGTCACAAGGGCATCCGCCCATCTGTGCGCGGTGTCGCGATGAACCCGATCGACCACCCGCATGGTGGTGGTGAAGGCCGGACATCCGGTGGTCGGACGCCTGTGACCCCATGGGGTAAGGATACCAAAGGTACCCGCACCCGTAACAAGAACAAAGCATCGCAGCGCCTTATCGTGCGTTCGCGTCATGCCAAGAAGAAGGGTCGGTAATTATGGCTCGTTCCGTATGGAAAGGCCCGTTCGTCGACGCCTATGTCTTGAAAAAGGCAGAAGCAACGCGCGAAAGCGGCCGCAACGAAGTGATCAAGATCTGGTCGCGTCGTTCTACTATCCTGCCTCAGTTCGTTGGCCTGACCTTCGCGGTCTACAACGGCAAGAAGCACATCCCTGTCAACGTCACGGAAGACATGATCGGTCAGAAGTTTGGTGAATATTCGCCAACACGGACCTACACAGGTCACGCCGCCGACAAAAAAGCGAAGCGGAAATAAGCCATGAGCAAGGATAAGAATCCCCGCCGCGTGGCTGATAACGAAGCTATGGCAAAACTGCGCATGCTCCGTACTTCCCCGCAAAAGCTGAACCTCGTTGCTGCGCTGATCCGTGGCAAGAAAGTCGAAAAGGCCCTTCAGGACCTGACTTTCTCGAAAAAGCGGATCTCGGACGATGTGAAGAAATGTCTTCAGTCGGCCATCGCCAACGCCGAAAACAACCACAATCTGGATGTTGACGCGCTGGTCGTTGCAGAGGCTTACGTCGGCAAGAACCTGATCATGAAGCGGGGCCGCCCACGGGCGCGTGGCCGTTTCGGCAAGATCGTCAAGCCGTTTTCAGAACTGACCATCAAGGTGCGTCAAGTTGAGGAGCAATCATAATGGGTAACAAAGTAAACCCTATCGGGATGCGTCTTCAGGTCAACCGCACCTGGGACAGCCGCTGGTTTGCAAACACCAAGGAATATGGTGATCTGCTGCTGGAAGATCTCGAGATCAAAAAGTTCATCCGCAAGGAATGTGCACAATCCGGCGTCAGCCGCGTGATCATCGAACGTCCGCACAAAAAGTGCCGCGTCACGATCCACGCTGCCCGCCCCGGTGTGATCATCGGCAAGAAAGGTGCAGACATCGAAGGTCTGCGTCAGAAGCTGGCAAAACTGACCAAGTCGGAACTGCACCTCAACATCGTTGAAGTGCGCAAGCCCGAACTGGACGCAGCGCTGGTCGCTGAATCCATCGGTCAGCAGCTCGAACGCCGGGTGTCGTTCCGTCGTGCGATGAAACGTGCTGTGCAGAACGCCATGCGCATGGGCGCCCTGGGTATCCGGGTCAACCTTGCTGGTCGTCTGGGTGGCGCTGAAATCGCGCGGACCGAATGGTACCGTGAAGGTCGCGTGCCGCTGCACACATTGCGTGCGGACATCGACTATGCGCTCTACGAAGCCATGACGCCCTATGGCATCATCGGCATCAAGGTCTTCATCTACAAAGGTGAGATCATGGAGCATGACCCGCAAGGCCACGACCGTAAACATGCCGAGCTTCAGGAAGGCGCTATCCCGCGCGGTCCTGGCGGCCCGCGTCGCGACAGGTAAGGAGTAGAGAAGATGCTGCAACCAAAGCGCACGAAACACCGCAAGCTGCACAAAGGCCGGATTCGTGGTGAAGCAAAGGGCGGGTCTGACCTGAACTTTGGCACCTATGGCCTGAAGGCAACAGAGCCAGAGCGGATCACCGCTCGCCAGATCGAAGCGGCACGCCGCGCCATGACGCGTCACATGAAGCGTCAGGGCCGCGTCTGGATCCGGATTTTCCCGGATCTGCCCGTCACCTCCAAGCCCATCGAAGTGCGTATGGGTAAGGGTAAGGGCTCGATCGACTTTTGGGCATGCAAGGTCAAACCAGGCCGCGTGATGTTCGAAATCGACGGCGTCAGCGAAGAAATCGCTCGCGAGGCTCTGCGCCTTGCTGCGATGAAGCTGCCGATCAAGACCCGTACCGTGGTGCGCGAAGACTGGTAAGTCGGGCTTAACCCCGACCTACGTCGGGGTTCGCCACAAATTTAACCCCCGTCAGAGCGATCTGGCGGGGGTTTTTCTATTCGGTGTCTGTCTTACCTGTTGTCAGGTTATTTCAGCAAAGCCTTCGCTCAGGCTTGTCAGCACGCCCTAGAAACCTGTCACGCGTGCGCGAGAAGGCTTGCATCAGCTTGGGGTCATTTCCGCAAATTTCCGCAATCTGGGCTGCAAAGGCTTTGTCGGACTGACCATAAAATGCCTTGGCGGCGCGGTCGGCTTCGTTGGATTGTTTGTGATCTGGTGTCATGGGTCATTCCTTTTCAGGGTCTATGCTTACCCAATGCGGTGATTATGAGGTGAAAACGCGACTTCTGGTCAATCACGTTTCTGCGCTGCAAAAGGTTTCGCAGCGTCACCCCCAGCTATAGTTGAAACTGACGCTGATCCGTTCTTCTTCCTCCGCCATGTTCATCGGCACCTCGTGGCGCAGCCAGCTTTCCCATAATAGCACATCACCGACGGCAGGCGCGACATAGATGAACTGGCGCAGCGCCTCACGCGCTGATTTCAGGCGGGGAGGGGCGGCCATCATCATCGCCAGGCGCGGGTCTTCGAATTTGATCGCGCTCGCGCCATCGGGCATGGCGACATAGGTTGTGCCGCTGATGACTGAATGCGGGTGGATATGTCCGGTATGGATCCCGCCGGGGGGCAGGATGTTGATCCAAATGTCTTCCAGCTTTAAAGCCTTGTCACCCAGATCGAAATCCAGATCCTTGGCAAAGGCGGCAACATGTTTGTCCAGCACCTTGACCAGATCCTTGAAAATCGGGAACCGCCAAGGCAGGTCGGTCAGGGACGCATAAGAAGTGTAACCGGGGTAACCCTGTTCTTCGCACCATTGCTGTCCGGCTTCGTCATCATCCGCGATGACAAGACAGGAATTTTCCAGTTCCGCCGGATCGATCCCGCCTTGGGCGGATAACGGGGCATGGTAGAGCTGTGTGGCGAAAAGCGATTTTATATTTGTCATACTGCCGTGATATCCACTAATTCTGCGACCGTATAGTACCGGATAGTCAAGACCGTGTCATTTGCGCAAAGCTCTTTCCTGCAAGGGGTTGCGTTATAAGGCAATGGGGGCTAAACGGCGCACTTCTACCCCCACTCCATCGGGAATCGGGTTACGCTTTGCGCGGCCTGCCGATGATGTTGAAAAAGGAAAATGGCATGGATGCCAATGAACTGCGGGCAAAAACGCCCGACCAGCTCCGTGAAGAGCTGGTAAAACTGAAAAAAGAATCGTTCAACCTGCGTTTTCAGCAGGCGACCGGCCAGTTGGAAAACACTGCCGGTTTCCGCGCTGCACGTCGCAATGCTGCACGCGTCAAAACAATCCTGAACGAAAAGGCCGCATCTGCGGCTTCGGAGGCTTAAGAGAATGCCTAAGCGTATCCTTCAAGGTGTTGTCACAAGCAACCAGAACGCCCAGACCGTGACTGTTCAGGTCGAGCGTCGCTTCAAGCACCCATTGCTGCAAAAAACCGTCCGTAAGTCCAAAAAGTACCGGGCTCACGACGAGAACAACACATTCAACATTGGTGACCAGGTCCGTATTCAGGAATGTGCGCCAAAATCGAAAACCAAACGCTGGGAAGTTATTGCTTCTTAAGCAGTAACCCAACAGTTCAACGAAACCCTGGGGGTCCGGTCGGAAATCGGACGTTGCCCAAAGGTCGGAAGGAAACCAAATGATCCAGATGCAGACCAATCTGGATGTAGCTGACAACAGCGGCGCTCGCCGTGTTCAGTGCATCAAGGTTCTGGGTGGTTCCCACCGCCGTTACGCAAGTGTCGGTGACATCATTGTCGTATCGGTGAAGGAAGCCATTCCTCGTGGTCGCGTAAAGAAAGGTGACGTCCGTAAGGCCGTCGTCGTACGCACCGCCAAAGAAGTGTTCCGCGAAGATGGCACCGCCATCCGCTTTGACAGCAACGCTGCTGTCATCCTCAACAACAACAACGAGCCTATCGGCACCCGTATCTTCGGGCCAGTTGTTCGCGAGCTGCGCGCAAAGAACTTTATGAAAATCATCTCACTCGCTCCGGAGGTGCTGTAACCATGGCTGCGAAACTCCGTAAAGGCGACGACGTGATCGTTCTTGCCGGCAAAGACAAAGGTATGAAGGGCACAATCGCTGCCGTTGATCCAAAGTCCGGCAAAGCCGTTGTTGAAGGTATCAACATGGCGATCCGTCACCAGAAGCAATCCCAGACGACACAGGGCGGCCGCACACCAAAGGCGATGCCGATCCAGCTGTCAAACCTGGCAATCGTTGACAAAAACGGCAAACCGACCCGCGTTGGTTTCCGCATCGAAGGCGAAAACAAAGTGCGTTTCGCCAAGACAACAGGGGATGTGATCTGATGCTTGATGCTGCAAACTACACCCCCCGCCTGAAGGCTGATTATGTTTCCCGTATTCGCGCTGCGATGAAGGAAGAATTCGGCTACAAGAACGACATGCAGATCCCCCGTCTGGACAAGATCGTCCTGAACATCGGCTGTGGCGCAGAAGCTGTCCGTGACAGCAAAAAAGCCAAATCCGCGCAGGAAGACCTGACCACCATCGCCGGTCAAAAAGCGATGACCACGGTTGCCAAGAAATCCATCGCGGGTTTCCGGGTGCGTGAAGACATGCCGTTGGGTGCCAAAGTCACCCTGCGCGGTGACCGCATGTATGAATTCCTTGATCGCCTGATCACGGTTGCCATGCCTCGTATCCGCGACTTTCGTGGTGTTTCTGGTAAGTCCTTTGATGGTCGCGGCAACTATGCCACCGGCCTGAAGGAACATATCGTGTTTCCCGAAATCAACTTCGACAAAGTCGATGAGATGTGGGGAATGGACATCGTTATCTGCACCACAGCGCAAACCGACGCTGAAGCAAAGGCATTGTTGAAGCTCTTCAACATGCCGTTCAACAGCTAAGCGTTAGGGAGATTTGACAAATGGCTAAGAAATCCATGATCGAGCGCGAAAAGAAGCGCGAAAAGCTGGTGGCGCAATACGCTGAACGGCGTGCGGCGTTGAAAGCAATCATCAACGACCAGTCCAAGCCCGTGGAAGAGCGGTTCAAGGCAACTCTGCAGCTTGCAGAACTGCCGCGCAATTCCTCGGCTGTGCGTCTGCACAACCGTTGCCAGCTCACCGGGCGTCCACACGCCTATTACCGCAAACTCAAGATCAGCCGGATCGCGCTGCGGAACCTTGGTTCCAATGGCGAAATTCCCGGTATGGTCAAGTCGAGCTGGTAAGGAGAATTTGATATGAACGATCCTATCGGTGATATGCTGACACGCATCCGCAACGGCCAGATGCGCGGCAAGGCGGCGGTGGAAACACCTGCGTCGAAACTGCGCGCTTGGGTGTTGGATGTGCTGGTCGCAGAAGGCTACATCCGCGGTTACGACAAGAAGGATGGCAAAGACGGCCACCCTGCTTTCAATATCGAGCTGAAGTATTACGAAGGCACACCAGTCATTCGCGAAGTGAAGCGGGTCTCAAAGCCCGGTCGTCGTGTGTATCTGGGCGCCAATGACCTGCCTTCCGTCCGTCAGGGCCTGGGCGTGTCGATTGTCTCCACCTCCAAGGGTGTGATGACGGACGCAAATGCACGGGCGGCCAAAATTGGCGGCGAAGTGCTCTGCACAGTGTTCTAAGGGGAAAACATGTCTCGTATTGGTAAAAAACCGGTTGAGCTGCCCTCTGGCGTCACTGCGTCGGTGTCTGGTCAAACCGTAGAAATCAAAGGCCCGAAAGGTACCCGTACCTTTAAGGCGACTGACGATGTCACCATCACTGTCGATGGTAATGTTGTCACCGTCAAACCACGTGGCACGTCCAAGCGGGCGCGCCAGCAGTGGGGCATGTCGCGTAGCCAGGTCGAGAACCTGGTGACCGGCGTGACCACTGGTTTCAAGAAAGAGCTTGAAATCAGCGGTGTGGGTTATCGCGCCACGATGCAGGGTAACACCCTGAAACTGGCATTGGGTTACAGCCACGATGTGAATTTCGAAGTGCCAGAGGGCGTCACAGTGACGGCCCCCAAGCAGACCGAAATCACTGTGGAAGGGATCGACCAGCAGCTTGTGGGTCAGGTCGCGGCAAATATCCGCGAATGGCGCAAGCCCGAGCCGTATAAAGGCAAGGGCATCAAGTACAAAGGCGAATTCATCTTCCGCAAAGAAGGCAAGAAGAAGTAAGGAACGCACAGATGGCAAACAGCAAAAGAGCACTGTTTCTGAAACGCCGTATGCGCGTTCGGAACAAACTGCGGGGCATCACTGCCAACCAGGGGCGCGCGCGTCTTTCGGTTCACCGCAGCAACAAAAACATCAGCGTCCAGCTGATCGACGATGTGAACGGTGTGACGCTTGCGTCGGCATCCTCGCTCGAAAAGGATCTGGGCGTTGTCGGCAAGAACAATGTCGAAGCCGCGGCCAAGGTCGGTGCTGCAATCGCAGAACGCGCCAAGGCGGCTGGTGTCGAACAGGCTTATTTCGACCGTGGCGGTTTTCTGTTCCACGGCAAGATCAAAGCCCTTGCAGACGCAGCCCGCGAAGGTGGGTTGAAGATCTAAACATGTATGGCGG
>PUNR01000030.1 GCA_003551805.1 Loktanella sp. | reverse complement strand
TAATAGAGCCCTACGACATGTTCGGCCTGCGCAAAGAAGAGCCAGCGCAGCGCAAGGACGCCCAGAATATGACTGACCAGTGCCAGCCCGCCCCAGATGTGGCTGAAGGGCAAAAGCAGGAACACGACCGGCAGGACGAAACCGAACACCAAAGCAATCGCCCGCAAGGTTGCGGCATTCTTGCGCCCGACCACATGGATGAATTCGCGCATCAGGTAATTGGTGCCGGTATGGGGCGGCTCAAACGCGCGGACCGTGCCGATGTGCCCCAGACCTGTGGCGCTTGCCATATCGGTGCCCGACCGCGCCAGACGTGTATCGCCTGTGACCCAAGCGTAAATCTGTAACGCCCCCGCCAGAACCAGAAGCACCACGGCTTCGGTCACTTGCCCCGCGAGCAAGGCACCGCCGCCAATGGACAGGGTCAGGAACATGACCGGTGTCGTCCAGTGCCGCCAGCGTGGCACGGTTTTGAGCTGCGCATAGATCATCGATGTCGTGAAGATCGTCGCCAGTGCGCCCAACGCCCCAATCCAGCCCAATAGCGGCAAGGCGGTGCCGAAAAATACCAACCCCGCGCCATAGACCGCCATGACCAGCAGGGTGGCGACGGCGCAGATACCTTCGCGCGATAGCCAGCTGGTCTGCCATTGTTTGAACGCCTTGATTGCGCGTTCTGGGCGACCGAGATGGAAGGTCGAGGCCAGAAGCCCCCCGACCGCCGCCAGATAGGCGATGGTGAACCATATGAACGCCATCCAGCCGACCGGCGTAATCGCCCCGATACCAAGCCAGAACAGCAGGCCAAAGCCCAGGCCCGAAAACGTCGTGAAGATGATGACTGATGGTGCCGGATGCATTATTTCGACCCTCCGGGCAGGGCGGATAGCGTCTTGTCCAACCAATGCGCAAAGCCCGTGCCGGTGGTGGCGACGGGTTCAAGGAATGGTGCCAGCACGTCAAATTCGGGCATAACGTCCTTGGGGCGGGGCGGCAGGTATTTGTTCACCGGCTTTGTGCCTTGTTCCGGCATCAGATCGAAACCGCCGCGTGCGGCGACCAACAGCGACACGTCAGAATCGGGATCGCCGAGATCACCGAAATGCCGCGCACCGGCAGGGCAAGTGCGCACGCAAGCGGGTTCGCGGTCTTCCTCGGGCAGGTTTTCGTTATAGATCCGGTCGACGCAAAGCGTGCATTTCTTCATCACGCCTTCTTTTGCATCCAGTTCGCGCGCACCATAAGGGCAAGCCCAGGCGCAAAGGCTGCAACCGATGCAGTCATTCTCATTGACCAGCACGATGCCGTCTTCGACACGTTTATAGCTGGCACCGGTCGGGCAGACGGTGACGCAGGGTGCATCTTCGCAATGCAGGCAGGATTTGGGAAAATGGATCAGCTGTGCGGTGCCTTGTTCGGGCTGCACCTCGTAGGAATGGACGCGGTTGAGGAACGTACCGGACGGATCGGCGCCATAGGCATTCTGATCCGACAGCGGCGCGCCGTAGTTTTCGGTGTTCCAGCCTTTGCATGAAATCACGCAGGCATGGCAGCCGACGCAGGTGTCCAGATCAATCACAAGGCCGAGTTTCTTGGCGGTTTGCTTGGGCAGTTGTGTCATGCGGTTGGCCTTGGTTCTGGTGTCGCGCATTTCTGGCGAAATACGCGGCCTCCGGCGGGGATATTTTTACTCGGACGATGCAGGGGCATGGCGTTATTGTCCAACGGGCGCGCGCAGGGCGGGGTCCCATGTGGCGATGAACCAGATGAAGCTGCCAAGGGTGAGTATCACGAAAACCGCGATCAAAAGCATGATCTGGCGTTTGGTCATTGGCCCGCCTTCCATGCGAGATCTTTGGGGCCTTTGGGCACCGGCGATTTGATCGTGGGCATCATTGGTTGCGCCTCGTTCGGAAGCCCCGATTTTTCGATCTTTACGCGCAGGTCGAACCAAGCGGCCTGTCCGGTGATCGGATCGGAATTGGCCCAGCGCAGCCCGTCGCCGCGCGGTGGCAGCAGTTCGTGGATCAGGTGGTTGAGCAGGAAGCCCTTGGTTGCTTCCGGTGCGTCCTTGTCCAGCGCCCATGCGCCTTTGCGTTTGCCGATGGCGTTCCATGTCCAGATGGTGTTTTCGTTCAGCGCCGCCTGATGCGCCACTGGTACTGTGATCGATCCATGCGCCGAGGTGACGCGCGCCCAGTCGCCGTCTTTGAACCCGTTGGCCTCCCAGATTTTGGTCGGTACATAGAGCGGGTTATGGCCGTGGATCTGCCGCAGCCATGCATTTTGGCTACCCCATGAATGATACATCGCCATCGGTCGTTGGGTCAGCGCGTGGATCGGGTATTCGACGGGGTCGATGTGCCCGTCCTCGAACGGCGGATACCAGATCGGCAGCGGGTCCATCGTCGCTTTGATCTGGCCGCGCAGGTGATCGGGGGGCTGGCGGTGGCCGCGGCCTTCGGCGGCGGCCTGGAATTTGCGCAGGGGTTCGACGTAAAGCTGGAAGATATAGGGCTGGACCACGTCGTAAAAGCCCATTTTGACGGCCCAGTCCTGATATTCGGCGCTGAACGGTTTATAATAGGCGCAGTTTTCAGGGACATGGGCGATCCAGAAGCCGCCATTGTCGATGTAGTTTTGCAATTGATCGGGGTTGGCGGTGCCGCGCCCTTCACTGCTGCCATCTGCGTCACGGAACCCGGCCAGCGGCCCGATGCCGGGGCGACGGATGTGGTTGGTGATGTAATCGGCGTAGTCTTTATATTTGGCACTGCCATCGTCATTGACAAAACCGGGCAGGCCAAGCCGCGCACCGAGATCGCAGAGCACTGACTGGAACCCGCGCACATCGCGGTCGGGTTCCACCACGGGCCAGCGGATCGCGTCGGCGACACCGTCCGCCTCGCAGATCGGGCGGTCGAGGAGCGAGATACAATCGTGCCGTTCCAGATAGGTCGTGTCGGGCAGGATCAGGTCGGCGTAGGCCACCATTTCCGAGGAATAGGCATCGGAATAGATGATGCGGGGGATGACGTAATCGCCGTTTTCATCCTTGTCGGTCAGCATTTTGTGCACACCGCCGACGTTCATCGACGAATTCCACGACATGTTCGCCATATACATGAACAGCGTGTCGATCTTGTAGGGATCGCCTGCGTGGGCGTTGCTGATGACCATATGCATCAGGCCATGCGCCGACATCGGGTTTTCCCATGAAAATGCCTTGTCGATGCGTTTAGGGGTGCCGTCATCGTGTAAAAGCAGGTCTTCGGGGCCTTGCACATAGCCCAGATGCGGGCCGTCCAGCGCGGCACCGGGTGTCACTTTGCCATGCGGTTTGGGATGGGCCGTCGCGGGTTTGGGGTAGGGCGGTTTGAACCGCATGCCGCCGGGGGTTTCGACAGCGCCAAGGATGATTTGCAGCATATGCAGCGCGCGGCAGGTCTGGAAGCCGTTGGAATGAGCGGAAATGCCGCGCATGGCGTGGAAACTGACGGGGCGGCCGATCATTTCCTTGTGCTTTTTTCCACGAAAATCGGTCCATTCCCGATCAAGGCTGATCGCCTCGTCAAAGGCGACACGCGCCAGATCGGCGGCAATCGCGCGGATGCGGCTGGCAGGGATCCCGCAGCGGTCTGCCACAGCCTCGGGCGCATAAGATGCGTCAAGATAGCGGTCAGCCATCAGGTGAAAAACAGGGCGGTGCGTGATGCCTGCGGCACGGTGCGTGGCGGCAAGGTCTGGTTCCACGCCTTGGCCGTTCCATGGAGCGAGCGTGCCGGTGCGCCGGTCGATGACCTGCGGCTGACCCTGATCGTCGCGCAGGAACAGGCCGAACTGGTCGGATTTTGGGTCTTCGTTCACCAGCACAGAGGCATTGGTGAACCGCGCCAGATAGTCCAGATCGACCTTGCCCGCCTGCATCAGGCAATGCACCAGCGCCAGAATGAACAGCCCGTCAGTGCCCGGCGTGATACCGACCCAATCATCGGCGACGGCGTTATATCCGGTGCGGATCGGGTTCACGCCGATCATCCGTGCGCCGCGCGCCTTTAGCTTGCCAATGCCCATCTTGATCGGGTTGCTGTCGTGGTCTTCGGCGACGCCGAACAGCATGAACAGTTTGGTATGGTCCCAGTCGGGCTGGCCGAATTCCCAGAAAGCCCCGCCCATCGTGTAGATGCCTGCCGCCGCCATGTTGACCGAACAGAACCCGCCATGGGCTGCGTAATTCGGTGTGCCGAACCCTTGCGCCCAGAAACTGGTGAAAGATTGCGACTGGTCGCGGCCTGTGAAGAACGCCAGCTTTTCTGGGTGCTTTTCGCGGATCGGCGCCAGCCAGTCGGTGGCGGTTTGCAGGGCTTCTTCCCAGCTGATTTCCTCGAATTCACCAGACCCGCGTTCACCGACACGGCGCAAAGGCGCGCGCAGGCGGGACGGGGCGTTGTGCTGCATGATGCCTGCGCTGCCTTTGGCGCAAAGCACGCCCTTGTTGACCGGATGGTCGCGGTTGCCTTCGATATAGGCGACCTTGCCGTCCTTCATATGCACGTTGATCCCGCAGCGGCAGGCGCACATGTAACAGGTCGTCTTGCGCACCTCGTCCGAGACATGGGGCGATGTGTCAAGCGCGGGTTGGTCAAGGGACATGGGCGGGCTTCCTTTTGCGGGCCTAGACTTGCGCCATCAGGGACAGCGCGTCGCGGGCAATCTGTTGTTCTTCGTCAGCGGCGATCACATGCACGGGCAGTTTACCCAAAAACGCCAGATGGTCCATGATCCGGTCACGAATCTGGCCGGAATTTTCGCCGATCCCGCCGGTGAAGGCCACTGCATCCACGCCGCCCATTGCGACAATTGCGGACCCCGCATGGCGTGCGGCCCAGTAGCAGAAATAATCGACGGCAAAGCGTGCCGCATCGGTGTCGGTGTCCAGCAGTTCCGCCATGTTGCTGGTGCCGCCCAAAGCACGCAAGCCACTTTCGCTATTCAAGATTTTGCCTGTCGCGGCAATTCCGTGATCTTCGGCCAGTCGCAGGACGGCCATGCCGTCTATGGCCCCCGTGCGTGTGCCCATGACCAGCCCGTCCAGCGGCGAATACCCCATTGACGATGCCACCGATTGGCCCGCCTTGATCGCGCAAAGTGACGCACCGTTGCCAAGATGCAGCGCCAGCAGGCGGTCGGGCAGGGCGGTGCCGAAGCTGTGTACAAGGCCTTGGTAGCTTAACCCGTGAAAACCATAGCGCCGGATGCCCTTGGCCGTTTCATCCGCTGGCAGTGCGTAGGTTGTGGCGATGGCGGGGTTGGTCGCATGAAAGGCGGTGTCGAAGCTGACGAATTGGGGCAGGGCAGGTAGGGCCTGCGCGATTGCGGCGATGCCTGCAAGGTTATGCGGATTATGCAGCGGGGCCAGGCTATTGCAGGCGGTGATCTGCGCGATGATGTCGGGTGTCACAAGCGCGGGGGCCGTCAGTGCCGCGCCGCCATGTACGACCCGGTGTGCGGCGGCTGTCAGGCTGGTGACCGGATGACCGGCATCCACCAAAGCATCCAGCAGGGCGGTCAGGGCTGCGGCATGGTTGGCGGCGGATAGGGGTGATTTATCCTTGCCCAGTTTCAGGTGCCCTGCGCCGCCGATTTCTGTCACCTCGCCCGATGCCAGCCGTGCAAGGCCCGCGTCGAACAACGCCACCTTGATCGAGGATGAACCGGCATTGACGACAAGTATCATGGACGCATCCCCGCCGCGATCACGCCCAAAGCGGCCGAGGCGATCCGGTCCTGCGCCGTCTGCGACCGGCTGGTCAGGATGATCGGCACTTTCGCGCCCAGCACGATCCCCGCCGCACAGCAGCCCATGCCCAGCGACATCAGCTTGAAAATCGCGTTGCCTGACGAAATATCGGGCACCAGCATAATATCGGGGCTGCCGGATACGTCGGAGGCAAAGCCCTTCGCCTCTGCCGCCGCACGCGAAAAGATCAGATCAAGCGCCATCGGCCCTTCCACAATCGCATCGGGCAGGGCAGTTTTCGCCCATGCCGCGATGATCGCCGCCTCACCCGTGGAGGGGATGGCAGGCACGACATCTTCGGTCGGGGCCAGCAATCCGGCGCGGGGGTGGGCTATGCCCAGCATCTGCGCCAGCCGCACGGCATGGGTCAGGCAGGCCTGCCGTGTCGCCACATCGGGGGCGACGTTCAGGGCTGCATCGGTTAGCAATAACGGCCTGTCGGACCCCGGCATGGTCATGTGGAACACATGGCCGCAAAAACTGCCTTTGTCGCGCAATCCGGCACTGGACGGCAGCAGCCCTTGCAGAAACACCGAGGTGTGGATCTGCCCTTTCATGATCGCATCGATTTCGCCGGCGCGGGCCATCTTGGCCGCTTTTTGGGCGGCTTCGGGGCCGGGCGCATGGATCAGCGGCAGGCCGGTGATGTCCCAGCCGATTTCATCCGCAGTGGCCAGAATGCGGGCGGTGTCGCCGATCAGGACCGGATCAGCCAGCCTCAGTTCGACCGCTTCGCGCAAGCCTTGCAAGGGGTGGGCGCCGCCTGCATTGACCAGCGCGACACGTGGCACCGGCAGGTTGCGGGCACGGTCCAGCAGGCTTTGCGGGCAATGGGGTTCGGTTTTCGACAGGAACGGGAAATCATCCAGCATCGCGTTGCCTTTCATGTGACCATGGCCCTGATCAGACCGAGTGTGGACAGCAGGAGCAAGAGCAAAACCGCAGATTTCCGGAATGCCGCAGGCGATGCCGCCAGAAACCGCCGCCCGCCCAGCCAGACACCAAGGCCAAGGATCGGAAACGCCAGCACTGCCGCAACCGCGGTATCCCATGTCACCAGCCCGCCCATCCACAACAGCGGCAATGTAATCAGGTCAAGCGCGGTCAGATACACGATCATCGTCGCGCGAAACGCCGCCGCCTGCATCGGTTGCGCCGACATGAACGCCGCGACAGGCAGACCGCCGATGCCAGCGCTGTTGCACATGCCCGACACGATCCCGACACTGCCATGCCCCAGCGCACCGATCCGGCGTTGTAGGGTCCAGCCTGACAACAGGATCAGCGCCATAGCCAGAATGATCCCTGAAATCACCAGCCGTGCGGTGTTTTCGCCCACCGACAGCATCACCGTGACCGAGAACGGCAATGCGATGGCCGCGCCCAGCATCAGCCAAGCGATCCGCCGCCAGTCGATATGCCCGCGGATGCCGCGCGCCTGAAACGCGGTCATCATGATCTCGCAGGCAAAGACGACGGGGATCAGCGGCAACGGGTTGGTGAACAATGCCGCAAAAGCGATGAAGATCGCGGAAAAACCAAAGCCCGAATAACCCCGCACAAAGGCGGCACCCAGCAGGGCGAGAGCCAGAAGCCCCGCCGTGCCAAGACCCAGATCGAAGGGCAAGATTACTCTGCCGCCATATCTGCCGCGGAAATGCCCGCCACGCGGACCGGTTTTTTCATCGCGTCACGGCGGAACGGTTCGCCCAGTTCCTGATTGAGGATCACCTCGATCAAGGTGGTCGTGTTGTTATCCATCTGGTCCTTGATCGCGGTGTTCAGCGCGGTGGTCAGTTCGTCCATCGTCTTGACCTGCACACCTTTCAACCCGCAGGCCTGCGCGATACCGGCGTAGGATACTTTCATGTCCAGTTCGGTGCCGACGAAATTGTCGTCGAACCACAAGGTCGAATTGCGCTTTTCAGCACCCCATTGGTAATTGCGGAACACGATCTGCGTGATCGCGGGCCATTCATCGCGGCCAATGGCGGTCAGTTCATTGACGGAAATCCCGAATGCCCCGTCACCGGCAAAGCCGATCACCGGCACATGCGGCTGGCCGATCTTGGCCCCGATGATGGCGGGTAGCCCGTAACCGCAAGGCCCGAACAGACCGGGGGCAAGGTATTTGCGCCCTGTCGGAAAGCTGGGGTAGGCGTTGCCGATGGCGCAATTGTTGCCGATGTCAGAGCTGATGATCGCATCTTCGGGCATCGCTGCCTGTATCGCACGCCACGCCTGACGCGGTGACATCCAGTCGGGGCGCGCGGCGCGGGCGCGTTCGTTCCAAGTGGTGCCCGGATCATCCTGTTCGTGGTCAAGCGAAGTCAGTTCCTGCGCCCAAGCAGATTTTGTCTGCGCAATCAGCGCCTTGCGGTCCGACCTGCCAGCATCGCCTGCGCTATCGGACAATTGCGCCGTGATGCCCTGCGCGACCTTAGCTGCATCCCCGACGATCCCCACGGTGATTTTCTTGGTCAGGCCGATCCGGTCGGGGTTGATATCGACCTGAATGATCTTGGCCTGTGTCGGCCAGTAATCGATCCCGTAACCGGGCAGGGTGGAAAACGGGTTCAGCCGTGTTCCCAGCGCCAGCACGACATCGGCCTTGGCGATCAGTTCCATGCCCGCCTTGGACCCGTTATAGCCCAGTGGTCCTGCAAACAGCGGATGATGGCCCGGAAATGCATCGTTGTGCTGATAGCCCACACAGACAGGCGCATCGAGTCGTTCGGCCAGCACGCGCGATGCCTCGATCCCGCCTGCGGCCAGCACCACGCCTGCGCCGTTCAGGATTACGGGGAACTTCGCCTCTGACAGCATCTGCGCGGCTTTGGCGATGGAATCGGTGCCACCGGGGCTGGTTTCGAACTCGACCGGGTCGGGGATGTCGATGTCGATCACCTGCGTCCAGAAATCGCGGGGGATGTTGATCTGGGCGGGACCGGACAGGCGCTTGGCCTTGGCGATGACACGCGCCAGCACTTCGCAGATGCGGGATGGGTCGCGGACCTCTTCCTGATAGGCGACGCAATCCTTGAACAGGTTCATCTGTTCCATTTCCTGAAACCCGCCTTGGCCAATGGTCTTGTTGGCGGCCTGCGGTGTCACCAGCAGGCAGGGCGTGTGGTTCCAATAGGCGGTTTTGACGGCGGTGACGAAATTGGTGATGCCGGGGCCGTTCTGGGCGATCATCATCGACATCTCGCCTGTGGCGCGGGTATAGCCATCGGCCATCATACCTGCGGAGCCTTCATGCGCGCAGTCCCAGAAGGTGATGCCAGCGGCGGGGAAGATATCGGAAATCGGCATCATGGCTGACCCGATGATCCCGAAAGCATGGCGCACGCCGTGTGATTGCAGCGTTTTCACAAAGGCTTCTTCGGTGGTCATTTTCATCGCGGGCGTCCTTGAAACAGGGGGAAAGATTGCGCCTAACCTTAAGTCCAACAGGCAGGGCAGGTTAGGGCCAGTTGACAGGCGAGCCTAAGTCCAACAGCGATCACAACGCGGCTGCGATCAGTTGTACACCTTCCGCGATCCTGTTCGCAGGAATGGATGAATAGGCCAGACGCATATATTCTGTCGGCGGCGTGTCGGCGGCAAAGAACGGCGCACCCGGTTCGACCAGAACGCCCTTTTCGCGCAGGGCTTGTGCAAGCGTCGTGGTGTCGGTGCCATCCGGCATCCGCACCCAGACCGATGATCCGCCAGATGTGCTTTGACCTGCGACGCTCAGGCCGTTGGCATGCAGGGCGGTTTGCAGAATGTCGCGCCGTTCGTGATAGGCGCGGGTCATCCGGCGGATCAGCGCGTCATAATGGCCTAAAGACAGATAATAGCTGGTGGTCCGCTGGATATGCCCGGGCGGGTGGCGCAGCACGGTGGCACGCAGGGCACGCGCTTCGCGGATAAAGGGGGCGGGGCCGACCAGATAGCCAAGCCGCAGACCCGGAAACAGGGATTTGGAAAACGAGCCCACATAAATCACCCGCCCATGCTGATCGAGCGATTTGAGCGACGGGGAAGGGGATTTGAGAAACGACATCTCGAATTCGTAATCATCTTCGACGATGATGAAATCCTGCGCCTCGGCGCGTGCTATCAGCGCCTTGCGCCGATCAATCGGCATCGTCGCTGCGGTCGGACATTGGTGGCTGGGGGTGGTGAACACCACGTCAATGTCGTCGGGCAGATCGTCCGGTGGCAGCCCGTCTGCATCCACAGGCACAGTCGTCAGATGGCAGCGCGATTGCGTCAGGATATTGCGCAGGGCGGGGTAACAAGGGTCTTCGATGGCGGCACGGCGGCGGCTGTTCAGCAGGACTTGTGCAGATAGCCAAAGCGCGTTCTGCGCGCCCATCGTGATCAGAATTTCGTCGGGGTTGGCAAGGATCCCGCGGCGCGGCAGGGTCTGACGGCTGATGAATTCGACCAGCTGCGGATCGTCGCCGTCAAAGTAATCTGCCGTCAGCGCCTTGAAATCCCGCATGCCAAGCGCGCGCAGGGCGCACAGCCGCCAGTTGGCAGTGTCAAACAGTGACCGGTCCGCCTGCCCGTAGATGAAAGGATAACGGTAATTCGCCCAATCGGCAGGTTTGTCGAGGCTGAGGCCCGGTGTGAACCTTTGCCCGATGGCACGCGACCAGTCCACTGTGCCGGTTTGTACGCGCTTTGCTGTAAAGGCAGGCGGTTCGGGGGCGTTGTCGGATACGTAATATCCCGACCGTCCGCGCGCGGTCAGATAGTCATCCGCCACCAGTTCGGTATAGGCCAGCGTCACGGTGATGCGGCTGACGCCCAGATGCTGCGCCATCATCCGCGACGATGGTAAACGTTCACCGGGGCGGAACCGGCCCGCAAGGATGCCTTGCGCGACCATCTGTTGAATGCGCGCTTGCAGCGTGCCTTCGGCACCCGGATCAAGGAAAAAGGTTTCGACGGAAATCGACATGCGCTGGCCCTAAGATGCGTCCAGACTGGACTTATCTCAGGGCCAAGGCAAGGGCGTGATCTAGCCCAGTACGCGGGTGATGGCCTGATCCACGGCATCGGTGATCTGGTCCAGATCATCCTTGGTGGCGATCAGCGCGGGGGCAAACAAAAGCGTGTTGTTGTAGCCCGGCAGCGACCGGTTTGTCGCGCCGATGATGATGCCTTGCGCCATGCAATCGGCGACAATCGCGGCGACCTTCTTTTCGTCGACAGGGTCTTTGCTGGTGCGATCTGTCACCAGTTCGGCGCCTTGAAACAGCCCCATGCCGCGCACGTCACCGATCCATTTATGCTTGTCCATCAGCGCGTGCAAATTACCCGACAGATGGGCACCCATGGCGACAGAATTGCCCAACAGGTCCTCTTCCTCGATGATTTTCATGTTTTCGATGGCTGCCGCTGGCCCCGCCGTGCAGCCGCCAAAGGTCGAGATATCGCGGAAATAGCCCAAGGGGTCGCTGGCATCATCCTTGAACATGTCGAACACGGCTTCGGTCGTGACGGTGCAGGAAATCGCAGCATAGCCAGAGGCCACGCCCTTCGCCATCGTCACGATATCGGGCTGAATATCGTAATTCTGATAGCCGAACCACTTGCCAGTGCGACCCAGACCGCAGACAACCTCGTCAATGTGCAAGAGCACATCGTATTTGCGGCAGATTTCCTGCACGCGCGGCCAGTAGCCTTCGGGCGGCACGATCACGCCACCGCCTGCGGTGATCGGCTCCAGCACGATCGCGCCCACGGTTTCGGGGCCTTCGCGCAGGATCACTTCCTCGATGGCGTCAGCGGCGCGGCGGCCATAGTCCGGGCCGGGCCATTGCGCGCGGTATTCCAGACAATGCGGCACCGGGATGAAGCCATC